>SKRK01000243.1 GCA_007118525.1 Balneolaceae bacterium | reverse complement strand
GTATTTCAAACTTCAAGAAAATCAAACGATTGAAAGCACTTAAAATACTCATATTGATTCTTTTTGCGGGCGTCTTGATCTATGCAGCCAGCGATCTTCCCTACCGGGGCGATCCGGATAATCTCATGCATGTTGAAGAGAGCGTCACCAACACACAGGTAAAGGGTAACTATTTTGTGCAAAATGCATATCGTGACGCACGTACTCCAAATATGGTTACCGTTGTTTTAGGTGATTATAGAAGCATTGATACCTTTGGTGAGCAGGTTGTTATCTACACAGCCGGACTCATTACGCTGCTTGTTCTTCGAAGAACCCGAAAGATAAAGAGGGCACTGAAATGAGGAGGCAGTTTGATAGTCCAATAGTTATACTCGGTTCGCGCCTGCTCAGCCCTTACATCATGGTATTTGGGTGGTATGTGATTTTTCATGGACACTACAGTCCTGGCGGCGGCTTCCAGGGAGGTGCACTGCTGGCCGCTTCCATTCTGCTGATCAGGGTTGCCGGCGGACGCAGAATTTCACGCCTGCAAATTCAGGAATTTGCTACTACACCCCTTGCCGTTATTGGTGTGGTAATCTATTTCGCGACCGGCCTGGTATCAATTGCTATGGGCGGATATTTTCTGGACTATGAAATGCTCCCTATACCCGGGCTCGATCCGGCCTGGCTGCGCTACTATGGAATTTTGATTATAGAAATCGGGATTGGGCTGGCTGTGATGGCTATTCTGATTATGATATATGACAATATGGTTAGAGGGGAAGATTATGCTTGATTTTTTTACAGGTCACTACGCCTACTGGTTTACAATTATTCTTCTCTGTGTTGGATTGTATGGAATTTTGTTCAAAAAAAACCTGATCAAAAAAACAATCGGACTGGCAATACTGCAAATATCTGTTGTGCTTTATTTTGTTTCCATAGCCTCCAAATGGGATGCAACGGTTCCCGTATTAGATCCAAATATTCCGGTCGATCAGGTTGCCAGCTATCTTAATCCGCTCCCTCATACACTAATGCTCACCGCCATTGTTGTTGGCGTTGCGACTCTGGGTGTGGCTTTTACACTGTTGATAGCGATCTATAACAGATTCAATACCCTTGACGAACAGGAACTGATAGAAAAAATTCAATGATTGAGTCGCATCTGCCAGCTTACATTGCATTAACGTTCGTGCTGTTTTCGGTACTTATTCCGGTGTTCGGGCTATGGAAAAAGGAGCTTTCTCAGCCGTTAGCCGTAATTGGCTCCGGTATTGCGGCCGCCTTCTCTCTCTATGGATTTATCAACTATCTGAACAACGGTGCTATTCGCTACTACTTTGGAGGCTGGGAACCGCCTATCGGTATTGAATTTGTTTACGACGGGCTCTCCGGGTTTTTCGTACTGGTGATTAACGCTGTTGCCTTTTTTGTACTGATCTACTCCGGTGAACCCTCCAAAAAAGAATTCCCAGGAAAAGAGATGCCCTACTACGCCCTGGCCATGCTGATGATGCTAGGCTTTAACGGGATGATTCTTACGGGCGACCTCTTTAACCTCTACGTTTTTCTGGAAATTGCATCTCTCTCGGGTTACGCATTAATCGCTATCGGCGAAAAGCCTGCTCCCTATGCCGCATTCCGATACCTGATAATCGGTACTGCCGGTGGAACACTCTACCTTCTGGGTGTCGGGTTTCTCTATACCATAACGGGTACGCTCAATATCATAGATATGACGGCCATGATGCCCATGTTCGCCGAGAGCACTGCTGCGGTAGCGGCACTGATACTGATGATTGTGGGTATTGGCGTGAAAGCGGCTCTTTTCCCCATGCATGGCTGGCTACCCGATTCATACACCTATGCATGCACCAGCTCTACCGCACTTATTGCGCCAATTGGCACAAAAGTAGCAGCCTATATCCTTTTCAGAATCATTCTCTGGTTGTTTGGTATCGAACTGACCGATGCCGTTGCACCACTCTCCTATGTTGTTGGTGTATTGGCCTGTATTGGGATTTTGTACGGATCTATAATGGCAATTGCACAGTCTGAAATGAAGCGCATGCTGGCATACAGCAGTATTTCACAGATCGGATATATCATCATGGGGCTCAGCCTTGCCAATCCCTGGGGATTTGCCGGTGCCATGCTTCATGTATTGAATCATGCGATAATGAAAGCGTGCCTTTTCATGATCAGCGGAAACCTTCGCCTCAAAGAGGGCCACTCCGACGTCAGCCGGTTTGATGACAGCTATCGAAAAAAATATCCCTGGACAATGGCCTCGTTCAGTGTGGCGGCCATTTCAATGATCGGCCTGCCCCCTCTTGCCGGATTTTTCAGCAAGTGGTACCTGGCGCTTGGAACCATCGACAACAGCAACTGGCTGTTTCTTGCTGTAATCCTGATCAGCTCGCTGCTCAACGCGGTCTACTTCTTTCGAATTCTGGAGAAGGTGTACATGATGGACCCCGAAAAAGGACAGAAGGAGCCTAAAGATGGTACATACAATGAAGTGAAAGCCAGTATGCTCTGGCCCACAACCATTTTTGCAGTGAGCCTGATCGTAATCGGCTTTGCCAATGCGGTGATCGTAGGCATACTGCTGGATATTTTTCCGATGTAAAACAGTTGGCAGTCTGCAGTTTACAGTTGACAATTTTTAATCAGGATTTGTCAACTGTAAACCGCCAACTGTCAACTTTCAGTGTGGATAGTTTGAAAAAAGAATTCTGAAATATAAGACTTTAAACCTTAAAAAAACCCGATGGATCTTTCCCTCGTACCTTTAATGGCCATTTTGGTGTCGCTGATAGCGGTTGTACCGATCATGCTGAGTTCGGAAAAGCCGAACCTGCGTGAGTTCTGGACAATACTTGCGGCCCTGATTAAATTCGGCCTGGTGCTGACGCTGCTTCCGGGCGCCCTTGAGGGGGAATCTGTTGAACTGCACCTGGTAGACCTGGCCCCCGGCCTTCCGCTGGCCCTGAAAGCCGATCCCTTTGGCGTGTTCTTTGCCGTGATCGCTTCCGGGCTCTGGATCTTCACGTCGTTCTATTCCATCGGGTATGTACGCGGAGCAGGCGAACACAAGCAAACCCGTTATTTTGCAAGTTTTGCGGTCTGTTTATCAGCAACCATCGGAATTGCCTTTTCGGCTAACCTTCTTACGTTCATTCTCTTCTACGAAATGCTCACCGTGGCTACCTACCCGCTGGTGATTCATAATGAGAAGAAAGATGGAATTCAAGCCGGTCGCAAGTACCTGGCATTCACACTCACCGCGGGCCTGCTGCTTGTGGCGGCATCGGCGCTGGTGTACCACTACACGGGCACCATCGACTTTACCCCCGGCGGGGTGTTCACCGACGTTGAGCTTCCTCACACCACCATGCTCGTCGTTTTTATCCTTTTCCTTGCCGCTGTAGGTGTTAAAGCCGGCATCATGCCGCTTCACGGCTGGCTGCCCGCTGCCATGGCCGCGCCCACACCTGTAAGTGCCCTGCTCCACGCTGTAGCGGTAGTGAAATCGGGCGTATTTGCCGTTACCCGGGTGGTAGGGTTCGTATTTGGTGTAGACGTAATGGGCGACTATGGCCTGAACGATATCCTCATTGTACTTTCCGGTGCCACCATCATCCTGGCATCGCTCATTGCCTTTGCCCAGGATAATCTCAAGCAGCGGCTGGCCTACTCAACCGTGGCTCATCTCTCCTACATTGTACTTGGAGTGGCACTGCTCACTCCGTTTGGCATGCAGGGAGGCATCATGCATATTGCGGCTCACGCCACACTGAAGATCACTCTATTCTTCTGTGCGGGAGCTATTTACGTGAATCTGAAGCGTAAAAACATCAGCAACCTGAACGGCATTGCCAAAGTGATGCCGTGGACGATGGGAGCCTTCACCATTGGTTCCATGGGCCTCGCAGGCATCCCTCCCATTAATGGGTTTTTCAGTAAGTGGACGCTTGCTCTCGGCTCGCTTGAAGGCGAGATGGTGATTCCCGTTATTATCCTTGTGGTGAGCGGCCTGCTGAATGTGGGTTACTTCTTTCCAATCATCTACCGGGCTTATTTCAAACCGGGTGAGGGCCTCGAAGGTTACGGAGAAGCATCACCGCTGATGGTGGTGCCGATTATGGTTACTGCCGTACTATCTGTACTGTTCGGCCTTTTTCCGAATCTCTTTTTTGGATTATACGATCTGGCCGTGGATGTCAGTTTGTCACTTTTTAACACTGCACTACCATGAAAACCATTCACTGGATCATACTTGGAATTATTTTCGTGATCACGCTGGTGCTTGAATTCACCGTGCTGGCCGGTTACGACAGCCACTGGTGGAATGCCATCCCCGCATTCTATGCCATTTTCGGTTTTGTGATGTGTCTTGCCCTGATCTTTTCGGCCAAGTTCATCGCCAAAAAAATTCTTAACCGCGACATCAATTACTATGATTGAGTTTCTCGCCATTCCGGGTGTACTTTTAATCGCAGGGGCAGCACTTCTTACGCTGTTTCCGGAAAGAGTGCGGCCTGCCCTGTTTCTGGTATTTCCTGTAATTGCAATTGCCATAATCTTTTCAAGGCCCGACGGCTACAGCGTAGCCGGGGCATTGCTTCAGTACGACCTGGTTTTGATGCAGACCGATACCCTGAGCAACCTGTTCGGGTTTATATTTGCGGGCGGGGCGCTGGTGGCAGGAATCTACGCCTATCACTTGCGGGAGCTTGGGCAACAGGTCTGCGCGCTTGCCTATGCCGGTGGTGCATTGGGCGTAATTTATGCCGGTGATCTGCTCACGCTCATCATCTATTGGGAGATCATGGCCGTTGCCTCAACGTGGCTGATCTGGGCAAAACGAACGCCCGAGACCAACGGCGCCGGAATGCGTTACCTGATCTACCACGTGCTTGGCGGCGGACTTCTGTTTGCAGGTATCCTCTGGCACTCGGTAACCACGGGGTCTATCGCAGTAGAGTCGATACCTGCCGAGTACACTCCTGCAAATGTGCTTATGCTGCTGGGCGTGGCCGTGAATGCAGCCATCATACCGCTGCACACATGGCTTTCCGATGCTTATCCAAAGGCCACCATGACCGGCACCATATTCATGAGCATCTTTACGACAAAGACCGCGGTCTATGTTCTGATTCGCATGTTTGCCGGCTGGGAGCTGCTCATCTTTTTCGGCGCGGCTATGGCACTATACGGAATTTATTACGCGATTATCTGTAAGGATATGCGGGAGATACTCTCCTATCACATTATAAGCCAGGTGGGTTACATGGTGTGTGCCATAGGTGTTGGCACCGATTTGGCACTGAACGGAGCTGCGGCACATGCCTATAATAATATTCTCTACAAGTCGCTGATGTTCATGGCGGTAACGGCAGTGATGTACTCGGCCGGCACAAGCAAGATGTTTCACCTGGGTGGCCTCTATAAAAAAATGCCCTGGGTGCTCACACTCTATGTAATTGGTGGCCTCTCTATCTCCGGTATACCGCTGTTTGCCGGTTTTGTAAGCAAGGGAATGGTAATTGATGCCGCCGGATATGGTGGTCACGAAACCATCATGCTGGTGCTGCTGGTGGCTTCTGTGGGTACCTGGCTCAGCGTTGGGCTCAAGCTCCCATATTTCACCTGGTTCAACAAGTCCGATTATGAAGGCGAACTGAAGCCGGTTCCGGTTAACATGTACATAGCAATGGGTATCCTTGCCTTTGCCTGTATTTTTTACGGCATCTTCCCGAATGCGCTCTACGCCTGGCTGCCGCACGCCATGGATTATGAGCCCTACACCGTATACCATGTGGTTGAGATCACCCAGATCGCCCTGCTCACGTTTGTGGTTTTCTGGTGGATGAAAAAGAAACTGGCTCCGGAACTTACCGCCGTGCTCGATTTCGACTGGTTCTATCGCAAGGCGGCTCCCGCCACACGCCTGATATTTGTACAAAATGTAAATTCATTCTTTGCCAGAGTAGAAGATGGCATTCAATATTCTGCGCGATACTTCGCAAGGAAATTCCAAAACCCAATGCGATGGCTCAATCCGTTTTCTGACGAAAAAAACGAGGCCTCCACCTACAGCCCGTCTATGGAAGTGGTGATGAGCTTTATCCTTTTCGGATTTTTGGTCTTTGCAGTGGTTTATTTTACATAGCTCAAAACACTACATATCAGCCCCTTATCCCTTCTTCCATCAGGATCACTATGCGGAATGTGGAACTTTCAATAATTTGATTCATGAATCGAAGGAAGATTTGCAGCTAAATCCGGGCGAATTCTTTTTCCGCACCCAACCCATGCCTTCCAACGGTTGAGTATAACAGGCAGGTTCGGAGAAGATTATCTATTCAATGCCGTTAAAACCTCTATACACACTTTGAAATAATCCCATTATCCCTTAGCATAGATATATAGATATAATCTAAACCCTTTTTAATAGGCACATGAAGTTACTATGCTTCATACTATCTCTGTTTATTTGCTTCGGCTCACATGCTGCTCAAAGCCAGACTGTACAGCAGACCGAAACGGACGCAACTCTCAATGCCGTCTGGTTTGTGGATAATAATATCGGCTGGGCCGTGGGTGACCGGGGTACGATACTTCAAACACAAAATGGCGGCGAAACCTGGACGCTTCAACAACCCCGTACCAGAGACCATCTCTACTCAATTCATTTCTTTGATGAATTTACCGGCTGGATTGCCGGGCAAGACAACCTGATTCTGTACACCAATAACGGTGGCAATACCTGGTCGGAACAAAGACCCAGTCCTGTTAGCGGGCAGGATCTGACCACTCTCCATTTTTTCGACTGGAAACGGGGCCTGGCTGCCGGCGGGCCGGGCGGAGGGGTTTTCTTCACAGAGAATACCGGCACCACCTGGTCGAGAAGGGCTTCATTCGGGAACACTGTATCCGTTCAAACCATTACATTTCAAAAAGATCAGCAGGGATGGGCAGCCTATAACAATACAATACACCTGACCGATGACAGGGGACGAAACTGGTCTGAAGCAATTCATTTTACAGATAAAAAAGAAGATTACAGGGTTGGAAACCTCCACTTTTTAAATTCTACTAAAGGATGGGCTATAGGTGCAGTCGGTTCTGATGGTATGGTACTGCAGACCGTTGATGGAGGAAAAGAGTGGAGAGTCCAAGACAACCTCCCGGGCCAAATACCTTTAGCGATTCATTTTTACAGTGAAAACCTGGGGCAGATCATCACAGCCAACGGTTCACGGCTTATCACAAGGGATGGGGGCATAAGCTGGGAGACAAAAATACCGGGTACTTCCAACGCCATTAATGAT
>SKRK01000098.1 GCA_007118525.1 Balneolaceae bacterium | reverse complement strand
CTGCTCACGGCGGAAAATTATCTGACGAGCCAGCGTAGAGAATTGACCTTACAGTTTGGGATAACTTTTGTATTATCTTGCAAATGCTAAACCCAAAACAAGGCTCTAAGATGGCATCTCAAACCAATTCACGGCGTTCCAGGCAACTCTTTGAAGCAAAATTTGACCCCAGATTAAAAAAATACTCCTTTTATGGTGGCCTTCTGTTATTGACCATTACCCTTGTAGGAATTCTGCTTATCCCCTTCTGGTTCATCTTCGGCAAAAAGTATATCGACCGATATTATGACAGCCTCTTTTGTGAACTGACAACCCGGGCCCTTCATTTCAAGAAGGGTGTTTGGTTTCAAACAGAAAGAACCATACCGCTGGATAAGATTCAGGACTTAACGTTTAAAGAAGGTCCGGTACTGAGGTATTTTGGCTTGAGCTATCTTAAAATCGAAACAGCCGGACAAAGTGTACAGGGTGCCGCTGATATGTCGCTGACCGGGATAATTGATGCCCGAAAATTTCGTGAAATGGTGCTTGATCAACGAGATGATATCACAGACATGTACCCCACTGCCCCGGAGTCGACAAGCCCCGGAACATTGTCCGCCTCAGACAGTGAACTGCTTCCCCTACTTCGGGATATCAACAAAACACTGAAGAGTATTGAGCAAAAAGTAGGCTTACCGAACAAATAGTAAGCTTGTACTTGCCACTTGGCCACAAAATTCTTATTAAGGGTCAAGTTTTCAAACATTTTCAACATCACCAATTTCATGGAACAAACTTCACTCTCTTTTGCAGCCTGGTTTTGGCTCCTGGTACCCATGCTGGGAGTTGTATTGCTCTCTATCATAACCTATTTCATCGAAACAAAACGTAACCGAGAATGAATCCGGCGACACTTACCACATTTATCATCTACCTGGTTGCCCTCATTGGATTTGGAATTCTATTTTACCGTTACACCCACACCCTTTCCGACTACATTCTTGGAGGACGAAAACTTGGAAGTGGTGTTGCTGCCCTGAGCGCAGGTGCATCAGATATGAGCGGCTGGTTGCTGCTCGGATTACCCGGTGCAGTGTATGCTTTCGGCTTGAATCAAATCTGGATCGCTATAGGGTTAACTATTGGAGCCTACCTGAACTGGCAATTTGTCGCAAAAAAACTAAGAAAGTATACTGAAATTGCCAGCGACTCTATTACCATTCCTGACTACCTGGAATATCGTTTCTATGATAAATCAAGAATGCTCAGGGTTATCTCAGCACTTGTGATACTGGTCTTTTTTGCTATCTACACGGCATCGGGGCTTGTTGCAGGAGCCACACTCTTCGAAAGTGCTTTTGATTTAGCACCTGAAATAGCACTTTACACCGGTGCGATTATCATTGTGGCCTACACGTTTCTTGGCGGATTTCTTGCGGTTAGCTGGACTGATTTTTTCCAGGGGATATTAATGCTCCTGGCATTAATTGCCGCTCCTGTGATTATAATCATTACCTACATGAGCTGGGATGAAATTATATCAACTGCGGCTGCCATCGACCCGGCATATTTAGATGTGTTTTCGAACATGACTTATATCGGTATTATCTCACTGCTCGCCTGGGGCCTCGGTTATTTTGGTCAGCCACATATTCTTGCAAGGTTTATGGCTATACGGTCTGAAGAGCATGTTCCAAAGGCGAAAATGATCGCTATGGTCTGGATGGTATTCGCACTCTACGGAGCCATTTTTGTAGGATTTACCGGAATATCATTCTTTGCTGACTCACCCCTTGCTGCCGGAGAACAGGAGATTGTCTTCCTTGAGTTAACCCAAGTGCTCTTTAATCCATGGGTTGCAGGTATTATTCTGGCAGCAATTCTTTCAGCCGTAATGAGTACGGTCGACTCACAGCTGTTGGTCTGTTCCAGTGCCGTGTCTGAGGATTTCTACAAGGCATTTCTGAAACCCAAAGCTTCAGAAAAAGAACTTGTGCTTGTAAGCCGCCTCGCCGTTGTCGGTGTTGCCATAATTGCGCTTTACCTTGCATCGAACCCTGATAATTTAGTGCTCGATCTGGTAGCATATGCCTGGGCCGGTTTTGGAGCCTCATTCGGTCCGGTAATCATACTCTCGCTTTTTTGGCGCAAGATGACGCGAAACGGTGCACTTGCAGGGATGGTAACAGGTGCAGCAACTGTGCTGATCTGGGAGAATCTCTCCTTGATATTGCCCGGCCTGGAGCACGAAATATTCACACTCTACTCCATTATTCCAGGTTTTCTGTTTTGTACACTGGCCGTTATTATAGCCAGTAACATTGGCGACGGGCCTTCCGATGAGATACATCTGCAACACGACAAAATATAGTTGCGATTACTAAAGTCATCTCATAGCAATTTCAGCACGCGGATTTACCCTGCTTTTAACATGGACAAAAACCTGAAAGCTTAACACGCATTACACTTCCTGTACAAATAATGAGCGCTATCACGTTCAAAAAATGACAGCTTGTTTAACCGTCGGATTGTGCATCGATCTGCTATTTCTCAGTAAGATACTGTCCGGATCTCAATTTTCATGTACAATCACACCTGGTTAATCAAACCCGATTTGTCGCATTTTTACATTGTGCATTCAAGAGGTGATTCGGTATATTTTGTGCTTTCAAGCTTATGGCAGAAAAATATTTCCAAACAGGCATTCGTTAACAGGGCTGATTATAAAATTTGCCCTCAGCAGAGTGTTTAAAACCCAGAAATGTAACTGATAAGAATCTACATGGATTTTGCCTCAATTTTCGCTCAGCACCGCTCGCGAAACATCTTTTTTGCCCTTCTCAGTTTTATTTATGCGTTTATCGTCTATACACTGACAGTAGCCCCTACAGCTTCGTTTTGGGACCCTGCTGAGTATATTGCCATTTCACATACGCTTCAGGTAGCTCATCCGCCCGGATCACCTTTTTTTGCGATAGTAGGCCGTGTGGTTTCAATGTTTGTACCCGCCGAGTATGTGGCCCTTAGTATCAATATGATCAGCGTGACGGCTTCGGCATTTACCATAATGCTGCTCTATCTGATTGTAGTGCGCCTGATAGAAGAGTTTCGCGGAAATGCCGATCAAATGGATTTTATGGATCAGTTTGGAATGTACGCAGGTGGTTTGCTTGCCGCCCTTACCTTTACCGTTACCCACACTCAGTGGTTTAATGCCGTTGAAGCCGAAATGTATGCTTCTTCCATGTTTTTTACAGCGTTGGTGGTGTGGATGGCGCTCCGCTGGTCGGCAAATCACGACCAGCCCTACGCAGAACGATGGCTTGTTCTCATCGCCTACTTATTTGGAATTGGTATTGGAGTGCACCTTCTGAATCTTCTTGCACTATTCTTTGTAGCGATGATTGTCTACTACAAGAAATTTACTTTCTCAATTCCCACCTTTTTGGCAATGAGCGGTATTGCTATAGCCGGATTTTTATCTGTATATCCGCTTACCATTATCAACCTGCCTGATCTTGCCGGAAAAATAGGCGGTATGACCTATGGGCTTATCAATGCATACACTTTTCTTATTCTGTTTGTAGCTCTTTTAGCATTTGGCATCTACTATACTCATAAAAAAGGCATGCGAATTGCCAATATGGTAATACTGGCCTATATGATGATTATTATAGGCTACTCAAGCTATGCCCTGGTTATTATCCGTTCTCAGGCAGAACCACCCATCGACGAAAACGATCCCTCAACGGTAGAAGCATTTGTGAGCTATCTGAGCCGCGATCAGTACGGGCAATCACCTTTACTGAAAGGTTATACCTTTAATGACAGAACCGGGAACATAGATCGCAACGAAGAGGTGTTTTTCCCCCGGCGTCACTCCAGTCAGCCACACCACCTCGAGTACTACGCTCAGTTTGATTCTGACCTGCAGTATTTCTGGAATTACCAGATTAATCACATGTATCTCAGGTATTTAAACTGGAATTTTATCGGACGTGAAGCTGATATTCAAAATTCAGGATGGTATTCCGGATTTTCTGAAACCCGGCATGCAGATAACCCTGCGAACTCCGGTTATTTCTACATTCCCTTTTTGTTTGGCCTGATAGGTTTAATATATCACTATAGGAATGATTGGCGGCGGGCGTCCGCTGTAACCGCCCTGTTTGTGCTAACAGGGCTTGCCATTATTGTATACCTGAATCAAACCCCGATGGAACCACGAGAGCGAGATTACGCCTATGTGGGATCCTTTTTTGCTTATGCCATCTGGATGGGCCTGGGAATTACAGCACTATTTGAATTACTTAAAAAGTTTATAGGAGACAACAGGGCTGCGGCATATGGCATGGCCGGAGTTATGCTTTTGGCGCTGCCCGGATGGATGGCCTATCAAAACTGGCCCAGCCATGACAGAAGCGAGAACTATGTAGCAAGAGACTATGCCTACAATCTGTTGAACTCATTGGAGGAGAATGCAATTGTATTCACCAATGGCGACAACGATACGTTCCCGCTCTGGTACATTCAGGAGGTGGAAGGTGTACGTACCGATGTACGGGTTGTGAACCTGAGCCTGCTTAATACAGACTGGTATATCCTGCAAATGCGCGATCGCCAAACCCACGAATCGCTTCCTTTGGCCATTAATCTGACCGACGATGAGATTGAACAGATGACCACTCAACTGGAGCTTCACGAGCCCGGTGAAATCGTAATACCTGTCAATAAAGATCTGCTTCGATCGGTATTTGAGGCTACACCGGATCAACTGGAAGATACCACCAACACTTTCTTTCGGCAGGAATCTCCCCTCGCTCAACTTGAGATGAATGAGATGATCTATAATCAGATTCGAATGGCAACCCCTTTTTCTGTACCGATAGATGAACTGGATGATGAAGTCAGATTCTATCTGGAAGGCCGGTTTGCAGGGCAGGATAGCCAGGGCAATCCCCGCTATTTCCTGCAAACACAAGACAGGATGGTGCTTCACCTGCTTGAAAACAACATGTGGCTGCGCCCCATTTACTTTGCAAATACAGTATCCAGAACGGGACAACTCGGCCTTGAAGATTATTTCCAGTTTGAGGGCAAGGCTTTCAGGGTGATGCCCCTAAAACGCGAGACCGGCCCATTTGGATATGTAGATCCGGAAGTTCATGCCGCCCGTCTAGGCAGCTTTGTGTTCAACAGATGGAACTCACCAACGGTATATTTTGACGAAAACGTACGCAGAATGTTGGGTAATTATCGGTATGGGTTCACGCAGCTTGCCGACGCATATATACGCGATGGCAATCTTGAAGAGGCTGCCTATTGGCTCAAATATGGCGAAGATATGATTCCATTTAGAAAAGTTGAGCACGACTGGACCGTGGCGGCACTTTATGCATACAGATATATGAAAGTTAATGAGTCGGAGCGCGCAATCGATCTCTCTGATTTTATCGCTGAACGGCTTCTGCATGAACTCCGTTGGGACATGCGCGATCTGGATGATATTGAAGGCCGAATGGACAGCCTTGAAGAGGATGCACGCCGTGCAAGGGCTCAGGCCAGAACCGAACGCGCACAAAATCTTCGCAGGCAGGTTCAGCGGTTAAATGAGCGTCGCGAAAACAAAATAGAAGATATCAGCTTTACCGTAAGCAGGCTTACTATACTGCAAAATGTATATTATGAACTGGAAGAAGAAGAGTTCGCAGAGCTGCTCGCTATAGAGATAAATTTAATTACTGAAGGAAGATTGGCACTTCCGGAGTCAATTGAAGAGAGCCGGCAACAGATGCGTAGATTTGGACTGGAAATATAATGCGCATTTATAAATATCCATTCAGATTGTATATTGTATCAAACAGCCCAGAAATAGAGTAACATTATGATCCACGAATTTACCAAAGAAAATATCGCTGCCATCGGTAATGTTTTGGATACAGAACCCAAACCTCTCGGTGATGATGTATTTCGCTATGAAGTAATCAACAAAGAACAGGGCTATAGACTGGCTCTTGAAATTCATCTTGGACTTGAAGTTGATGGTGAACGGATGAATATGGTATCGGTCTATTCCGGCTCAACCTTTCTGCAGCTCCACAACTGTACAGCTTTCATAGCAAGTAGTATGCTGAAACAGGTAACCTTTTTTGGGAAACAGAAAGGGATAACAACAGGGCTTATCATCGAAACTGGAGCCGGATGCAGCATCTATGCAAATGTGCATGACTCTGTTCTGAAAGGTGATTTCACCAAGCTGCCTCAGGATATGATGATGTGTGGAGTTGCCCTCTCCCTTACTGAATCGGCAGATCTTGATGATTTCACATTCGACGATGAAAACATTTCCTGACATTCCCGGTAATACCAACCTTCCGGCGCTTACTGTAACAAACGCTTCCGGTTTAAATCCGCCTGTTGATGAAGATCAGCTTATCAAGCTGATGAGTTTTGTAGAAGAGAGGGAGAATGTGGTTTTTAAAGAGATCGAAGCGGTATACGTAGACGAGGCCGAAATTATTGAAATCAATGAAAAATATCTCGATCATAATTATGTGACCGATATTATTACATTCCGGTACGACGAACAGGACAACCAAGCCATTGAAGGAACCCTTTACTGCTGTGCTCCCCGAATAATTGAGCAGAGCAAAGAGTTTGGAACCGATGTTGAAAGTGAATTTTTGAGAGTATTTATTCACGGTCTCATACATCTCTCGGGGTACGATGACAAAACTGAAGAGGAGAAGAGTATTATGACCGAACTGGAAAATTATTACCTGGAACAGCTCACCAAAGAGTTGTGAACAGCAGCATCTATACCCTTCTTGTCGTTGAATCTCCGGTTATTGCGCGAATTATTCAACAAAAAGCACCTCCATCCATCTATGTAATTGCTACGGAAGGGTTTTGCTGGCGGCCAGAGTTTGATTCAAAAACCGGCACCCTTAAAGCCATTGCCGATCCTGAAAAAAGAGAGATCCGAAAAGAACTTCGCGAACAAGCCAAATGGGCCGGTGATATCATCGTTGCCACAGACCGTGACCCTTCAGGTGATTTCATTGCCTGGTCTGTTTCCAGGTTTTTAAAAACTTCCTTCCTTAAACGAGCCCAAATTCATCAGCTCACCAAATCGGGTATCGTTCAAAGCGTAAGTGAACCTCTTACGTTTGATCACTCGACACTGGAAACAGAGCTTCGAAATCAGTTTCTAATTCGTAACGAATGGGACAAAACGGCATCGCTCCCGGCCATGCTTCATGCAGGATTAGCCTCATTTTTCAGCTCTTCGGTTCTCTTTACCCGCTTTATTGATGAAAACAACCTGGAGTACCGAAGCTCCAGGCCGGTTCATTTACCCGG
>SKRK01000145.1 GCA_007118525.1 Balneolaceae bacterium | reverse complement strand
TTCTGCGACTCCTGATCCCTGAAATAGATACCCGATGAGCGGTCATAAAAAATTACAATATCCCGCGCACCAAAAAAATCATCCGCTAAAAAAGTTTTCAGCCTCACAAATTTTTTCTCTTTACCCTCTCCTGCCGGAACCAGGTCGTGTACGTTACCGTGCAGAATAAACTGGTTTAAAGTACGACTTAGGTACTGTTTGGCGAACTCCTGGGCCCATTCGGGATAGTGTGAAATCATAACTTTTTTTTCTGGATCTATAATAAGGTGACAGGTGTCAATCTCAACCGGCTTCAGAAACTCTGACTACAACTTAAAACATGTGAGAGAGATACCTTTTTGTTCATCACATAATCTGACAAACAGCGTTAAACTACTCTTCCTCGCCAAGAATCAGCTTCACGGTCTCGAGTCGGTTAGGAGTAGCCTTGCTTATGATAAATTTGTTACCCTGAATCAAAATCTCTTCGTTCACTTTGGGTATCCTTCCCACGTGATTGATGATATACCCGGCCAGCGTTTCAAAAGCTCCTTCATCTTCATCAAAAAGTTTGATTTCGGGGTACTTCTCTTCAAGCTCTTCCAGCTCTACATTTCCCGATATCACATAGGCGTTGTCTGATATTTTTTTGATCACATCTTCATTTTTATCGTGCTCATCCTGAATATCTCCAACAACCTCTTCAATAAGGTCTTCAATGGTTACCATTCCGGCAGTTCCGCCATATTCGTCTATCACAATGGCAACAGATACATTGCTTTGGCGAAATTCCTGCAACAGATCTTTTGATTTTTTGGATGATGGAATCAATTTTACAGGACGGATAATATCACCAATCTTGGCCGGTGCGCTGAACAGGTCGTACGCAAATACCACTCCGATAATATCGTCTATGGTATCCTGATAAACCGGTATTTTTGAGTACCCGGAAGAGATAAATGTGTTTTTGAGCTCTTCCAAAGAAGCGTTGTGCTCTATGGTTATCATTTCGGTTCTGGGCACCATAGTTTCCCGCACCCGCTTGTTGGATAGTTCAAGCACGTTGTGAAGAATTTCGGAGTCGTCCTGGTCAATATCATCACTTCCGCCACTGTCGCGAAGCTCTTTAAAGATCATCTCTACATCCTGGCGTCTGAACACTTTTTCACTGCGCTCGCTCCCAACCTTAAGCCATCTTACAAGTATACTGGAAGAGGAGTTCGACACGACAATAAGCGGTCTTAACAGGTAGTTGATCACCCGAAGCGGAACAGCAACCATCTTCACCATAAAGTCTGCCTGAATCCTGAAAATAGCCTTTGCGAGAATTTCGCCTATAAGCAGGATGATAACCGAGGCTATCACCGTCTGGATTAACAGAATCATAGCTGTAGAGGGTGCAACACCAAAAAGAGATTCGTAACCGGTTCTCACCGGTTCTACAAGGAAAATTGCCATCAATGTTGCATAGAGCACATTTACAATGTTATTCCCTACCAGGGTGGTTGTAAGAAAGTTGGCCGGGTTCTCGCTAAAGAAGGCAAGAGAGCGGCCCGAAAGTGTATTTTTCCTCGACTCAATTTCGAGCTTAAGTCGGTTGGCCGAAACAAAAGCTATCTCAGAACCGGAAAAAAAACCACTCAGCAGAATGGTGACAGCAATGATAAAAAATTCAGGCATTATTTATATATCGGTGATTATCGGCCTTTAAAATCTGCTTTCCGTTTCTCCAGAAATGCAGTGGTTCCCTCTTTAAAGTCCTCTGTATCGCACAGTTCTCCAAACAGCTCAGCTTCTTTTGAAAATCCCTCGCTCCGATACGCAGCATTTACGGCAGCAATCGCTTTTGATAGCGCAACAGGTCCGTTTTTCAACATTTTACCGGCAATTTTTTTTGCTGCTTCGTGTGATTCTTCCGAAGGCACAACATCGTTTACAAGGCCCTCTTCCTCAGCTTCGTGCGCCTTAATTTGCCGGCCTGTTAATATCAATTCCATCGCTTTGGATTTACCAACCAGTTGAGGAAGCCGTTGTGTGCCGCCATACCCGGGAATTAAACCCAGGCTTACTTCCGGCAGGCCAAATACTGCATTTTCTGTTGCAATGCGAAGATGGCACGCCATGGCTAATTCAGCACCCCCGCCCAGTGCATACCCGTTTACGATTGCAATAACCGGTTTCGTGCAGTTCTCTATTTGTGAAAAAATAGCCTGGCCTTTAGCCGCCAGTTTTTGGCCCTCGGTACTATTCAGCCTATTTAACTCTTTTATATCGGCACCGGCAACAAAAGCTTTATCTCCCGCACCTGTCACGATTACTGCACCGATACGGACATCGCCATTAATCTCTTCAAAAGCCTTTTTCAGCTCATCCAGAACCTGTGCATTCAGGGCATTTAATTTATCCGGGCGATTAATGGTTAACGTTGCAATTCTATCGCTGTCAACTTCCAGTAGAAGTGTATCAAATTGGGCAGATGTCATATTTTCTTTTTTACTTTTTGTTCAGTCTCTTTATGGAGAGCTTCCGCTTCTTTTCGCAATTCAGCGAGTTCAAGTTCGTGGTCGATATTTTCGAAACCCGGTAACAGGTCTTTATCCAGCTCTTCAATAATTTGGGTGGTCTCTTCCATCTCATTTAGAAGATGATCGAGCTGTACGCCAACATCTTCAGCATTCGGCATGGTCATCGACTGCTCGTAAATATAGCGAATTGCATCTTCAATCGTTTCAAGATGTGTTTCACAGATAAGATATTTCTCTTTCGCTGCATCAAACTTTTTCAACCTCTTTTTCAGTATTTGCAGGCGACGTTCGCGGGTCTTTTTGAGCTGAGCTGAATCGATCTCCTCCACCTTGTTCTCCTGCTGCTCAACTTTTTGCCTGATCTCATCCTCCACTTCCGAGTTCATATAGATCTGAAACCGGCGATTCATATCGAGCAGTGTCAGATAGGTGGTGAGCAGATCTTCCATCTTTTTTTGAATATGCTCAAGCATGCCTTTGGATGCATAGGGCAGCGTATCAAAGTTTTTACTCACTTCTTTGGTGATGTGCTTCAAAACTAGAAATCGCTTTTGAGACCGGGGGTCGAGCTGGTGGAAAATCATTTTATCCCCCGAATCTTCCGTTTGCTCCTTTTTCTTTTTTAACCGTACACTTTTCTGGTACGAAGGCAGGCGGGGAACCACGCCCAAATAGACCAGTTCTGCCCCAAAAGTAAACGTAAGGATCGTATTTGAAATCAAGCCTACATCGTTAAAAATCAGTGCCGTTATGGTACCTGCCAACAAACAGACCAGGTTTGCAGGATGCAGAAATGCTTCTTTCGTAAAATTAATTGATTCCTCTAACTCTTTTGTCATTTTACTCTATGGCCTCTATTCAGACTCAGTCGATTCGGGTGCATCTTTTTTTCCTACGGTTTTTTCAACATTCAGATCATTGGCCTGCTGTTCAATCTCGCTGTAAAGCATTCCCATCTCCCTTTTTATCTCCTTCAGGGTATCCCGTGCTTTCTCCTTCTTCAGGGCTTCATCCAGCTCTGAATCATCGGGCTGATCATCCATAAACTGATCCATGGCAACATCGAGCCTGGCCTCAAAGTGAGACATTTTATTTCGTACAGTTCCCAGGAATTCATCAACAGAAGAGAGCAGATCATCTGCATTCATCTGCTGCATTGCATCACTCACGTTCTTCACATATTTCGAACGTCGCAATTTCTCTTTTGCCTCCCGTATTTGCCGGTAGTGATCCTTATACTCCTCTTTGAGGCGTTCACGTTCTTGTTCCTGTTTGCTATTTGATGGCATTGTTACTCAATTATACTATTCCGGGCTATAAAAAATCATGCATGATGCCTCACCGATCTCCACGGTATCTATGCAGATGTCAGCTGCACTGAATTGAGAGACCTATGATTTGGTTCGGTCTTTACCAACGGTTTTACCCGACTCTTTCGGGGCCGGTTCTGTTTCATCGATCTCAATCTTTTTCTCCTTTTGAGCAGGGGCTTTACCCATCTCCTGCTTAAACTGGTTCACGAGCTCCTGAGCGCGAAGTTTCTCGGCATTGGCTTCTATCTCCATGGTTTCGGTATCCACGCTTTCGAGCGCAATTTCCATTCGGGCTTCATTGCGGGCCGTTGTTTCATTCAGGCGGGAGAGCATGTCGTTGTGGGTCTGATCCAGCCCGCCGGTCTCGAACGTCTCCAGCGCATCAGCTACTTTAGACTGCCATTCAGCCCGCTCGCTGGCCCGCAATGCTTCGCGAGCTTCTTTGATCTTTCGATCTTTCTCACGCATAAATGCCTTCTTCACCTTCAGGGCTTTCTCATAAGCCTGATCGGCAAATTTCAGCTGCTCTTTTGAGTGGCCCAGGTTTTCCTTCGCCTTCTCCAGCTGAAGCGCATACCCCTCGGCCAGGTCATCCCGATCGGCATTAATCGCAGATCTGATCTTTGCGGTTACCTCAGCAATGGTCTTCTCATAACGATCTACCTCTTTGCGAAGCATAACCGCATTGGCTTTTACCGTAGCAATATTTTCGTTCATTTGGGGAATCTGATCGTTAAGCTCCCTGATGTTCTGTTCAAGAATCAGCTTGGGATCCTCCATGGAACTTACAAGTCCGCCAAACATTGATTTGATAGCTCTGATAAATCGTTGAAACATAGTTGTGTGGGTTTTGGTTTTGCCCTTATTAGTGACTGTTAATATACTAAATGTACTTCTTTTTATGAGTTTCGCAACGTTTGAACATGAAATTCGTGAATTCCGCTATTATCTACCCGGTGTGTTATTTGCCGAAGTGGTTTAGGTTTGATGCTTTTAATTGTTACAGCATCAGCCATTCCGTTTTTAGCTGCGTCTATCATCTGTTTCTTGTTCGTGTAAAGCGTGGCAAATGTTTCACCTTTTTCAATTGGATCACCAATCTTCTTATGCAGTATGAAACCGGCCCGGGGGTCTACATCATCCTCTTTTGCCTTTCGCCCGGCACCCAGTTCAACTGAAACCATTCCCATGGCAAAGGCATCCATTTCAGAAATATAACCCGAAGCTGAAGCTGTTACCGGTTCAATAAAGTCTGCTTCCGGATAGCTATCCGGATTTTTTATAACGTCTGTATCACCTCCTTGTTCTTCAACAATATCTATCCATTTTTGAAAAGCCGATCCATCTTTAATGGCTCTATGGCTCATTTGAATCCCCTCTTCTACCGATTCGGCCTTTCCCCCCAGAAAGATCATGGTTCCGGCAAGAAGATGGGTAATCTCCATCACGTCGTCGGGACCATTGCCTTTCAGACAATCAATACTCTCCCGCACCTCCAGCCAGTTGCCCACGGCATATCCCAGGGGCTGCTCCATGTTTGTCAGGTAGGCGATTGTCTTTTTACCAAATTGCTCACCAATGCCCACCAGTGTTTCGGCCAGTTTCTGGGCATCTTCATGTTTTTTCATAAAAGCACCGGATCCAAATTTCACATCCAGAACCAATGCGTCAATACCCTCGGCCAGTTTTTTGCTCATAATACTGCCTGCGATTAATGGAATAGACTCTACCGTTGCGGTAACGTCTCTCAGAGAGTAGAGACGCTTATCTGCAGGAGCAATCTCTTCGGTTTGTCCCACCAGTACCAGGTTCTGTTTTTGAAGTATCTCTTTATAGCGGTCGAGAGTTACATCAACAGTAAAGCCCGGAATCGACTCCAGCTTATCGAGCGTGCCCCCAGTGTGCCCAAGGCCCCGCCCGGAGATCATCGGAACAGGTACGCCGCAAGCGGCAACAATGGGTGCTAATATGAGCGAGAGTTTGTCGCCCACCCCGCCGGTTGAATGTTTGTCTACTTTTTTGCCGGGGATATCGCTTAAATCCACAACAACTCCACTGTGAAGCATCGACTCGGTGAGCGCTGCCGCTTCTTCAGTATTAAGCCCATTCAAAAATGAGGCCATCAGAAATGCACTGATCTGGTAATCAGGTATCTTATCGTCGGTATAAGCCTTAATCAGATATTGAATCTCCTCTTTTGTGAGAGTATTTCCATCCCTTTTTTTCCGAATCAGGGATACTGTATTAAATGTCTGATGGTTTGTCATGCAAAAATAGTCTGGATTGATTATCTGAAATCTATTGCCGCATTCCTTTAATAGACAATATCTCAACGCAAGAATTCAGTTTATTTTATCTTTTCACTATAAACACCGAATTATTTGGTGAACAACCAGCCATTTACCGGCTCCATAGGAAGAGAACACAATAAATAAAATAAGCATAAGCAATGCATACTCAAATTCTGTATTTGCTCTGACAATAGCCTCCATAAAATAAGAGGCCTCCCGAAAATATGCTTTAATTTATCGAGTGCCAATCTCTTACAGACATACCCGAGAAAGCCGTTTTTCTCGCCCATTTTTCATATTATGGCAGGATGAATATCATTGCAGATCAATATCTCTACAGGCTGAAAGAGTTAATTCCGGAAGGAGCAATTTTGACAACTTTCGACCCAAAAGATGGATTCCCCGGCAACGCCCTTGATTTTGATGCGCTTTTAATTCGAACCGTAACTAAAATCAATGCCGACACACTGCCTGTTGCCGGCAACCTGAAGTTTATTGGTACGGCTACTGCCGGTTTTGACCATATGGACAGAGATCATTTGAAAAGGCTTGACATTGCCTTTGGCAGAGCCGCAGGATGCAATGCACGTGCTGTCGCAGAGTATTTGATTACCTGCCTTTACCGCTGGGCGGATAAACGGGAAGCCGATCTGCTTCAAAAAAAAGTGGGCATTGTTGGATGTGGACATACCGGCGGAGCAGTAATGGAACTGCTCGAAAAACTGAGTATCTCTTACCTCCCGTATGATCCGCCCAAAAATGAAATCGAACCGGCCTTCCAAACAGCAAGCCTCGACGAACTGCTCCAATGTGATATTCTCACATTTCACACACCGCTAACGGCCAAAGGCACTCACCCCACCTTTCATATGTGCAACGCAAGATGGCTAAAGCATAAATTTGACTTGATCATTAATACAGCGAGAGGGGGCGTGGTTCATGAAACTGACCTTCTGGATCTGTATCATAATGATTTAGTGGGAGATTTCATTATGGACGTGTGGGAAAACGAGCCGGTGTTTTCAAACCGGGTTGCAGAGAATGCTTTTATAGCCACACCGCATATTGCTGGTTACTCGCGAGAGGCAAAACTCAGGGCCAGTCAAATGGTGGTGGACGAGATGTGCCGGTTTTTCAATCTGCAGCCTAAATCAATTACTGTTGCCGACGCGCCTGATCGTAACAATCTGATGAGAGATGAGGATCTCTCATTTTCTGATTTTATGTGGAATATCAATCAGATTGATCTGTATGATACCGAAACCAGAAAACTGATTGGGATGCCCGATGAGCTGAAAGGTGACGGTTTTGCTACGTTGAGGGCTGAAACACCCACACGGTTTGAATACCGTACGATTCTGGAATCACTG
>SKRK01000339.1 GCA_007118525.1 Balneolaceae bacterium | reverse complement strand
CGATGTATTTCCGGATAGGAGGTGAGTATCTTCTCAAATTCATTCACTCTTTCAAGCAGATCTGCAGAAAGTGCACCATCAGGATCTGCTGTATCAATAATAAACTCCATGGGAAACTGAGGAGATATATTCTCAGTAAAAAACTTGCTGTCTTGCATCAGCTTGGAGTTTTCGCCCACATCATCGAAAATTTTACCATTTACCTCTACATTTTTCATGCCGATTGAGAATCCGATTGTGATAAGGAGCCCCAACATTAACACTTTGCGATAGTGCAATCTGTTAATGGCAGCAATTCTGTTTAGCCAATGATTCAGAAAAGGGTAGAGAGAGCCCGATTTTTCATTAAAGACTCTCTTTTTACCCGTACGCGAAAGGGCAGCCGGAAGAAAAAGTATGGTAATAAGATAAGCAATGAGTACTCCCACAGCGGTGTAAGCCCCAAATCGCTGCATTGGCATTACCGTACTTGTTAAAAGTGTGGCAAAACCGATAGCTGTGGTTATACTGGTTAGAAGAGTGGCGTTACCCAGCGTCATCAGCATCTCCAGAATCGACTTGTTTTTACTGGAACCGGATTCCCGGGAATCATCATACTTTGAGATCATATGTACGGCATCGGCAACTCCCACACAGAGAAGAATGGGAGCAATGGTGCTGCTCATAATTTCAAGATACCCTCCCGAAAGCTGGATCAGTGCAATGGTAAACAGCAGGGTGGTCCACACAATGATCATCGGGAAGAGAACCCCCCAAATGGTTCTGTAGAGATACCAGAGAAGCATAATTATGAGCAGTGAAGAGATGGCGATATACATCACAATTTCGCCATTCAGCAGGTTCACGTACTGATTTCTGAAATAGGGTATTCCGGAGATGTGAAACTCATAGTTGTGACTATATCCACTCAGAATTTCATCAACGGAGTCAATGATGGCATTACGGTTACTGTAGGTGTTAAACTCCTGGTCAATTTGAAGCACAATGGAGGTTGCTGTTCCCTCACTATTCACTAAAAAGCCTGAAATAAGCGGATCACCGGTAATGGACTCTTTTACCCGTTCAATATTACTGTTGTCGAAGAGCTTGTCGGAATCCAGATAGTTCTGAAATGTAAGGCTGCTTTCTTCACTTCTAATCTCCTGAGCGCTCCAGATGGAGAACACCTCCTCGATAAAATCAATCTCTTCAAGGGCTTCTGTCAATGCTTTTAAATCTTCCAGAACCGGCTTTGTGAATAGCGAATCGGAGTAGAAACCAATTAATATGGCGTTATCATCGCGGCCAAACTCCTCTTCCAAAAGCTGATAGTCTTCAATGACAATGTCGTCTTCCGGGTAGAATCCTTCCAGGTTAAAATCCGTGCGAATATTCAGCGCAGGATAAACAGCCATAAAAGCTACTGCCATAATCCCAAAAAGCACGAATTTGGGATAAGCTATAATAAAATCACCAAGGCGTTTCAACGGATTCTCTATCTACTGATGAAAGGTTACGGCACACTAACTTAAAACCCGGAGGCTGCATTCCACAGAAATTAAAAATAGAGGGCAATTCTGGAGAATATGAAACTGTTCTCCCGAAACTGATTAAACGTGAAATGTCCGTAGAAAGGTGATGTCATTTCACCTCCAAACAGATTGGTGCCCAGCGCAATCTCTAAATCGTCAGCCAGCTCATATACTCCCTGTAACTGTATCCAGAAATCGTCACCGTATATGTTATATCTGCCAATTGAAATCACCTGAAGCCGGTCTCTCAAAAATGAACGGTTTACAAGCAGGTTTACATATGGGAATAACCTCTGTGGTAATATTCTCTCTTCATAGTTGAAAATGGTTTCAAGATAGGCCTGTACGTTCACTGTAGTTCCCGCTATTTCGGTTTGCAGGCCAATCATGGAGTGAAGCCAGGGTTTGGTTAAAAGGTATCCGTCATCTCTGAACTCAAAATCCTGCAGTAGCTGAAGGGCTTCGGCAGGATCGTCTAATGCGCGTTCAAGCTGATTCACAGAAACGGGCAGAAACGTAAAAAGACGCTCATAAACATAAAGCATCTCAGATTGTATGGATAGATTCCGGTGCGGTCTCCATTCAAAAGAGTATCCGGCCATGGGAGAAGCAATATAGCTCTCCGTTAGATCAATGGATGGCAAGTTGGGAAAATTGAATAGATTGATGTTAAGAGCATATGCGGGCGTTGGGTGCGTCCAATACATTAACATCAGGTCCAAATCAAACGCACCGGAGGGCCTCAGCGCAAATCGTGTGGCAGCCTGTAGAGTTCGAATGGATGGTGGCTTCTGTTTACCCAGGAAATTAACCGGTACCGGCAGTGGCCCTTCAACCCTTTGAAGCGGAAACCACCTGGAGTCGGGGTCAGGCAGCTGGTCTTGCTGAAATACAGGATTAAAGATCAGCTGCAGTGAATTGGCTCCAAAATAGCGGGTCAGGTTCAGTGCAGTTACACCGATAATGATATCTGAAGGATCTTGTGTAAGAAACTCCCTGATATCAAGCGGGGACAAGATGTCGGTTACAAATGCACCGTTTGCCCTGCCCCAGGTTATTTTTTGTTTTCCAATCCGCAGATCCGATTTATCAAAATACCAATCGAAATAGAGCTCCTTAATTTGTAGTTCAACTCTCTCAGAATCTGCATAGCGCTGAATAAAATCTGCCTCTGTATAGAGATTGCCGTTATTGAGGCTTCTGGATAACTGAAGGCGGAGGCGGTTTCTGGCAGCTATAATCTCATATTCGCCTGTAGTTTGAATTGCATTATAATTTTGCAAAAAGCCATTGGCTGAATATTGTGCTTTTAAAGGAGTATGTAACCATGCCCCAAAGAATAGCAACAGCAAGAGAAACAGGAGTGAACGCGGTAAATTAAAAATAAAATGCTTAATAAGAAGGTTTATTGTCAAAGTAATTGAAGCTTAATCAAAATATGTGTAAATTTAACGCATTGTGGATGATCTCTAATATCATCTCCCAGTTACTCCAAATCTGAATTATAACGTTTCATTTCTGAAGTTAAAAAATCCTATGGCGCACGAAAGAATCGAAGTAGACTTACCTTTAGCCAAAGTTTACGAATTATTATGCAATCCTGTTCATTTTACAAAATTTCTCGAACGTATTGATAAAGTTGAAAAAGTAAACTCTCAAACATTTGATTATACAACCACAATCGGTGGAGAGGAGTTTCATTGGACAACAAATATCATCGACAATCTGAGAAATACCCGGTTTGCCTGGATTACCATTAATGGTAATTTAAATCAAACCGGAACAATCCGATTTACTCCTTTAGATAATGGGAAGAGAACCCGGGTTGATTTTTCACTGGATTACAGAACTTTCTTTGGTGATGCTGAAGAAGACCTGGCGGCATTCATTGAAAGTTTATCTCCACAATTGAAGAAAGATCTCGAAAAGTTTAAAGAACTTGCCGAGACCGATACATTCAAAGATGATGCTGTTAATGAATCTAAGGAAGTAGCAAACGAAGTTACCGCATAAACTTCTACCATTCCTATCATTTTAAAATGCGCTCCGGTTTACCGGATCGCATTTTTTTTATTTCTATGACAGGCTATTTAAATGGTTTACAACTTTAGTAATCTCAAAAAGTCTGATCTTTCAGCTTCACCACACTATCTCGTGGTTGGAAATCCGGTGGGGCACTCACTCTCTCCATTGATGCATCAAACTGCTATTGATTATCATCAGCTTAATGCAGTTTATGCCGGCCTGCATCTTGAGTATAATGAAATTGCTGAGTTTGCTGCCTGGTGTAACCGCGAAAATTTTCTTGGTTGTAATATAACCATACCCTACAAGGAGCTTTTTCTGGAGTTGGTGGATTCGGTTGATAAAGACGCACAAGAAATTGGTGCTATCAATACCATTGTAAAACAGAGCAGTGGTTTGACAGGGTACAATACAGACATTATCGGTTTCATGGAACCTGTTTTGGATCTCCAACACCTGTTCGAAGGGGGTAGGGCAATTGTGTTTGGAACAGGCGGTGCAAGCAAAGCCGTGAAGATCGGTTTATTAAAACTGGGCGTCCGGGAAATTGTCTTTGTTTCCAGGAATCCTGCAGAAAAAAACACTTCTGATAATTCAGCCCATATTGAATTTGTAAACTATCATCAGTGGCAATCTTACGCCGAAGAAGCCGCTATTTTTATCAATACAACGCCGGTTGGAATGCACCCAAATGATGATGATATTTTTATTGACAGAAGGGATGCGACTCTTTTTGAAGATAAAATCTGCTATGATCTGATCTATAATCCTGTTATGACCTCCTTTTTAAAAGAAGCAGATCGTGCCGGAGCGGTAATCATAAATGGATTGGAAATGTTTATTCAGCAGGGTAATCGATCTTTTGAACTTTGGACCGGCAAGACATTTCCCGTTGAGATTATTGAGCAAAAACTAAACCATCACTTCCGGAACTCTTAGATGAAGATTTTAAGGCCATCCACATTTTTATCCCAGAAAGGGGTTGAAGCCTGTTTTACGGAATCGAACAGAGACCGGATAAATCGTTCAGGCTCAGTGCCCGGCTTAAATCTAGGCTATAACACTGCCGCCGGGCCGGCAGAGGTAGATCGTAATTTCGATGTGCTATGTGACCACCTTGGATGGAAAAGAGATCATTTGGCTATTGCAGAGCAGGTTCATAGCAGCAATATTGAAGTTGTAACAAAACCGGGCGTGTACAAAGAGTGTGACGGGCTAATTACTACTGTGCCCGGTTTGGCCTTAGGCATTCGCGTAGCCGACTGTGCCGCTGTTCTTGTAGCCGATGTTCAGCAAGGTGTAGCAGGGGCATTTCACGCAGGATGGAAAGGAGCAGCCGGTAACATAATGCCCAAAGGCTTAGAGTTGATGATTCATAAAGGTGGTGAACCCAATAATTTCCTGGTCTTTATAAGCCCGTGTATCACTCAAAAGAATTTTGAAGTTGGAGAGGAGGTGGCAAAACAATTTCCGGATCAATTTGTGGATCGTAATAGTTACGATAAACCACATGTAGATCTTGCAGGTTTTATATATCAGCAAATTTTAACTATGGGTGTGTTAAAAGAGAATATTGAGCTTACTGAAGAGTGCACAGTGGAAAATAGCCGGTTTTTTTCATTCAGAAGAGAACGGGAACGGGCAGGCAGGATGTTAGGAGCGATAAAGTTAACTTAAACATCCTATTTTGAGAATCAGTTATTCACCGGGTTATGTAGCGCCACTGCCTGATGGGCATATCTTTCCCATGAAAAAGTTTTCCGGGCTTTATAATTTTTTAATTGATAAAAATCTGTTCAGTGTCTCCGATTTTATTGAACCGGGCATGGTAGATTTTGCCAATCTCTGTACGGTACACACGCCCAGATACGGATTTGGGGTTTGGAATGGCGATCTGAATCGAAAAGAGATACGGAAAATGGGTTTACCATGGAGTAAGGATCTGGCCATTCGTTCAAGGCTTGCTGTTCAGGGAACCATTAATACCGGAATAATGGCTCTTCAGGATGGAATTGCCGGAAATCTTGCCGGAGGTACCCATCATGCCATGCCTGACTACGGGGAGGGCTTCTGTGTTTATAATGATGTTGCTGTAGCCATAAAGGTTTTAAGACAGTCTAAATGGGTAAACCGGGTGCTGGTAATTGATTGTGATGTACACCAGGGAAATGGAACCGCCGAAATTTTTAAAGATGAACCTGACGTATATACCTTTTCGATTCACGGTGAAAAGAATTACCCCTTTATCAAACCACCCTCAACTTTTGATATTGGCCTGGCTGACAAAACCGGCGACAGGGAATACATCCACACATTGTCTGATGCTTTGGATAAAATATTCAGTGAGTTTGAGCCGGAATTGGTTTTTTACCTGGCCGGGATAGATCCTCTTGAAAGTGATCACTTTGGCAGGCTCTCTTTAACCCTCAAGGGGCTTGAAGAGCGAGATCGCCTTGTTATAGAAACCGTTACCCAAAAAGAGATACCCCTGGCTCTGCTATTATCGGGCGGTTATGCCCCAACATTGGAACAAACAGTTGAAGCGCATGCCATTATGTATGCGGCTGCAAAAGAAATTTCGGCACCGTACTTTCATTGAAGTTTTTCTATTTTGAGCAAAAGTAATTAAACCAAACCATTCTCATTGAGACAGCAAAAACTGGCCATACTTGGGTCTACGGGTTCAATCGGAACACAGGCGCTGGAAATCGTATCCGGGAAACCGGAACTTTTCATGGTGAGTGCACTCTCTGCCAACAGTAATTTCAAACTGCTTGCAGTTCAGGCAAACCGGTTCCGCCCTGATGAAATCGTGTTATGCAATAGCTCTCACAAAAAAGAATTTGAGGCACTTCTTAAATACAAGCCCAAGACGATTGCTTACGGTAATGATGCTCTTGAAATTCTGTCAACTGAGAACAATTATGACCTTTTATTGAATGCATTGGTCGGATTTGCCGGCTTTATGAGCACATACAACGCGCTGAAAAATGGCAAACGAATTGCTCTGGCCAATAAAGAATCGCTGGTGGTGGGCGGTGAAATCCTCTCTAAACTACCGGGTTTTAAAAAGGGGAACCTCATACCTGTAGATTCCGAGCACTCGGCCATGCTGCAGTCTCTTGTGGGCGAGAAGTGGACAGATATTTCGAAGATTATCATAACGGCAAGCGGTGGGCCTTTCAGAACCTACACCAAAGAACAGATGCAGCATATAGAAGTTGAAGACGCCTTAAAGCATCCGAATTGGAATATGGGTTCAAAAATTACAATTGACTCCTCAACAATGATGAACAAGGGTCTTGAGATTATCGAGGCAAAATGGTTGTTTAATCTGCCTTTAGAGTCAATTGTTCCTGTAATCCACCCTCAGAGCATTATTCACTCAATCGTTGAGTTCACAGATGGGTCTTCCAAAGCTCAATTGGGTCCTCCCGATATGAAAGTACCCATTCTCTACGCACTTACATATCCTGAACGCGCACAATACTCAAATCAGACTCTGGATTATTCCCAGCCGTTTACCATGGATTTCGAGCCGGTAGACATGGAACGCTTTCCATGTATAGGGCTTGCCATCGATGCATCCTCCTCAGGAGGGGTTAAACCTGCTGTTCTGAATGCAGCCAATGAAATTGCTGTTGAACGATTTTTGAAAAGGGAAATTCGCTATATTGACATTCCTGTAATTATAGAAACTTCTTTAAATCGTATTGATACAGACAAGGATTTAACTCCTGAAACGTTAAAAGATATTGACGAAGAAACACGCGCATTTGCGAATTCACTTTTGAAGTAAACCATGGATTGGATTTTAAGTTTATCGAATACAATTCTCATTTTTATTGCGGCAATATTTATACTTGTCACAATTCATGAGTTAGGGCATTTCCTTGCAGCCAAGTTTTTTGGGATGAGAGTCAATAAATTTTCTATTGGCTT
>SKRK01000082.1 GCA_007118525.1 Balneolaceae bacterium | reverse complement strand
TCTTTCAGGGGCACAATTGCCTTTACTTTCTGAATGGAGCCTTCGGAATCCATGCCCTGAATTTGTCCGCGACGTGAACTTAAATCACTCATCACATCTCCCATATAATCAGCCGGAAGAGTGACTTCAACCTCGTAGATTGGCTCCATAAGCTGCGGGTTTGCGTTCAAAAATCCCTCTTTAAAAGCCATAAGTGCCGCGGTTTTAAAAGCCGCTTCGTTCGAATCTACAGAGTGCATGGAGCCGTCGTACACCGAAACACGAATATCTCTTGCACGGCAGCCGCTCATAGGCCCGTTTGCCATCTTATCCATAATTCCTTTCAAAATTGCGGGCATAAAGCGGTTGTCGATAACTCCGCCTACGATACAGTTTTGAAACACCAGCTTCCCACCCCACTCCAGGTCCAGCTCCTGCACATCGCGCACATTCAGGTCGTTCCGGTCGGGTATTCCTTCATACCATGGTTCAATGGAGAGGTAAACCTCGGCATATTGACCGGCCCCGCCACTCTGTTTCTTATGCTTGTATCGGGCTTCAACTTTTTTGGTAATGGTTTCACGGTAGGGAATACGCGGGGTCATAAACTCTACATCCAGCTTGAAGCGCTCTTTAAGCAGATGATGAATCACATTTAAATGCTCTTCACCCAATCCGTGTAAAATGGTCTGTTGCAGCTCCTGGCTCTGCTCCACCTCTATTGAAGGGTCCTCTCTCTCAATCTGGTGAAGAGCGTTGGCCAGCTTATCCTCTTCACCCTCTTTTTTCACCCTAAGCGCCACACGCATGGTTGTGTCGGGGTATTGAATGGGTTCAAACTCAAGATCACTGTTTTTCCCGGCTACGGTGTCGCCGGCCTGAATGTCTTTGAGCTTAAGGGCCACGGCCAGGTCACCGGCAATGACTTTATTGACTTCTATCCGTTTAGAGCCCTGATTGATAAAGAGCCCTCCAAGCCGAATACCATTATCAGTACGCATATTGATCAAATCATCACCGGGCTTTAATTCACCCCCCGTAGCCTTCAAAAAGGTGATATCTCCAACATGTGGTTCCGAGATCGTTTTAAATGCAAAGAACGAAGGGGAGTCATCAGGTGAGATGGTATGACTTTCGCCATTTTTTAAAGGCATGCTGCGCTGAAGCGGATTCGGCGAAACATTAGATATAAAGCTCATGATACGCCCGGTTCCGGCATTGCGGCCGGCCGATGCACAAAACAGCGGAAAGATTTCGCGTTGCTGCATCCCTAAAATTAATCCATCCCGCATTTGATATTCATCCAGTTTGCCGTGTTCAAAATAGAGATCAAGCAGGGTTTCATCGTTCTCAGCAATAGCTTCGACCAGATCGTTTTGAAGCAGCTCGGCCTGCGCTTTTTGAGATTCGGGGATTGGGAGTTTATCGGGGCGCCCTCCCGCTTCCGGAAATTCGTACATGGTCATTTTCAGCACATCGATAATTGCGTGAAAGTCTTCACCCTCGCTGTAGGGAAACTGTACTATCGCCACTCCGCGGCCAAAACTCTCTTTTGCCATGTCGACCGTTTTCTGAAAATCAGAATACTCGCTATCCAGTTTGTTAACTACCAGAATCGCAGGCAGCGATTTCTGCTCGGTTGCCTTCCAGATTGCCTCGGTGCTCACTTCAACGCCGGCTTCGCTATTTAATACCACAAGAGCTGAATCGGCCACATATAGCGAATCGCTAACTTGCCCCCAGAAATCCGGTGAACCCGGGGTATCAAGCAAATTGATTTTTGTGCCCCGCCAGTCGAGATGCAGCAGCGAACTGTAAACCGATTTCTCCTTCTCTTTTTCTATTTCCCGATAATCAGAAATTGTATTCTTTTGAAGAATCGACCCTCGCTTTGAAGAGGTTCCCGATTCAAATATCATGGTTTCGGCGAGTGTTGTTTTCCCTGATCCTGAGTGCCCTAACAATACTACATTCCTGATGTTCCTGGGTTGATAGATGTTCATCTTATTCTCCTCTTTAAGTTTCTGTTCTGTTCTATTCTACAATCAATTTACTCTTAACGGCCTCTATCCGGACATCCGGCGCCTGTTTTCCCCGGAGAATCAGAATCGGGCCCGCCTGTGCAACACCCTTCTACAGCGAGTGGGACAGGCTTAAATCGGTTCAGAGGTTCTGCGCAGCAACCCCTGATGGGAACTTCTCTATACTTCACTATCTTCCCCCTAATTTATAAGCCCTGACGATCAAATCAACATGAAAAATATTCTTTTACTTCAAACCGGCGGAACGATTGCCATGGATCCCAAAAGCGAGGGGGCTGAACTGAACCCGGAAAAGTGGGCCGAACTGCTTTATACCGAGATTCCGGAACTGAATGAGATTGCCAATTTAACCGTACAAAAGGTGTTTTTTGAGGATAGTTCGGACGTGAACCGTCACCACTGGAAACTGTTGTGTGATACAATTCACAGCCAATATACTGAGTATGACGGGTTTGTTATTTTGCACGGAACCGACACCATGTCGTATACAGCTTCGGCGCTCTCCTTTGCATTTCGCAACCTTGCCAAGCCCGTTATCTTTACCGGCAGCCAGGTGCCCATGAGTAAAATTCGAAGCGACGCCCGCCGCAACCTTGTAAATGCCGTTGAACTGGCTACCTGGCCCGTGCCCGAAGTTGCCATCTGCTTTAACGATCACCTCTACAGGGGCAATCGAAGCACAAAAATGAGTATCGGCGATTTTGATGCCTTTACCTCTCCGAATTTCCCGCTGCTGGCCGAGATTGGTATCGATATCGTATTGGCCGATCACATTCTGAAGCCGCAGGGAGAGCTAAGCTGCTATCCTGATTTTGATGACTCCATACATGTTGTCAAGCTTCACCCTAACCTGAACACCAAGCTTCTGAACTGCATCGACCTTAACCTGACCCGGGCCATTATTCTCGAAGCGTTTGGCAGCGGGAATATACCGGTAAAGGGCGAGTACAACATGCTTCCTTTTGTTGAAAAATGCAGGAAAAACGGGTGCCATGTCATAATCACCTCGCAAGCTGCTTATGATGCGGTGAACCTGGACCTTTATACCAGCGGCAAAGCTCTGAAGCAACGCGGTGCACTCAGTGCCGGTAAAATGACCATGGAAGCAACTATCACAAAAACTATGCATCTGTTGAAAATGGGATTTGCAGATGATCAGTTCAACTCGCAATTTATGGGGAGTTTAGCGGGGGAAAGAGATTGACCAGTCGTGAGTCGTGAGGGTTCACACCTCAGAACTCACAACCCTGAACTTACATTTCAGGAATCAAATTTCCTGTTCGAAAACTATCTCACGACGCAAGACTCACGACTAACAAAAAATTTCACCTTAACCAACGGCCATGTTCTTCATATTTGACGTAGAAACCATACCCGACTTTGAATTTGTCAGAAGGGTAATGAATGACCACGAAATGGATGAACACGATCTGCTGATTGCTGCATCCGAACAGCTTGCCCGCAACAGCAGCGGGTTTCTTCCGCCAATGTACCACCGCATGGTTTCGTGGGTAGGCCTATGGGTGGAGAATAATGGCAAGCCGGTTCAGAAGGCCGGATGGAACGGTGAGGATGAAAAAAAGGGATTGACCGCCCTGTTCGACTCCCTGCTCACCTACAAGGATTTTGGGCTGATACATCATAATGGCCGCGGATTTGATCTGCCGCTGATCACCTATCGCTCCATGAAACACGGTATGCAGATGCCCTTACGGCTTAATCACTACGATATTCGCTATCGCTTCAGCAAATCAAATGTTGACCTGATGGATGAATTCAGCAATTACGGTGCAAGCTCTTATCCTAAATTAAAGCACCTCGGCTACCTGATCGATGTGCCCTTTAAGCAGACCGCCGAGGGAAATGAAGTATTGGCAATGTATAGGGAGGGGAAACTTGAAGAGATTGAGCACTACTGCTACGAAGATGTAATGGCGACCTATATTGTCTGGCTTAGAATGAAGTATACGGTTGGCGACATTGCCGAGGATATTTTTAAAAACCTGAATGAGCGGGCACTCAGTAAGCTTAAAGAGATACAGGCCTCTTGAGATTACAGGTTTCATTTAAGAATTTCTGAGCCATTAACTTATAGAGTTTATACCCATATAATGAGGCGAGATGAATAGTCGTGCTTTTAAAGCATAAAAAATGAGCCTTCAGTTCAAACCTCATACCGGGCTTAACGTACCCTACCTTTTCTTCTGCTTATCCAGTTCCAACTGTTCATTATAGACCAGGTAGAGATAATTTTCCATAATTAAGCGGCGGGTAGAAGTTGACCAGGGAAGTCTTTGTATGATTTCTATCACATTCATCACCTTACCCTCAGCTTCAGTAAAGTTCTCATTTTCTTTTGCCATCCTGATGGTTTCAAGCAAATTTTCATCTTCCGTGATCTGAGGCATCAATTCACCATAAATCAGCCAGTTCAGATCGATATTGTAGGGAATTACTTTATCAAAAATGAGCTCATAGTTCACACTGTCTCTTTTTTTCCAGGCAGAGATGGTATTTTGAGCTACACCCAAAAATTCTGCGAGATCTACATCCTTATGGAGATTCAGTTCATCTTTTAGCCGTGCTAAAATTGACGTAACGTTATGTTTTTTCTTATCGCTAATAATCAATTCTTTCGTTGATAATAAAATCCGGAAGGCTTTTGACAGATGTATTAAAAGCCTTTCCTAAATAACGATTTGATTTAAATTAATATTTTAAATTCTCATTTTGTGATATTTTCTGTATGCTTAATAACACCAGAGAGTGATTATTTAAGTTTAAATTTAAATTTAAACTTCCCGGTAAAACTACCAAACTATCAGTTAACTTATAAAACAAATTCACAGATGAGTTCCGGACGCAATTCAAAAAGTTTACGAAGCGAATATGAGAAAACCCTTCTCAAGATGATGATCGACTATGAAGTCGATCAAACGGATATATCTGTGTTTGAGGGGGTTTCTCCTCAGGCGATCAACAACCGGCTAAAACGATTAAACGGTGATAAAGTTGAGGATTTTAAAAAGCTCATACAGAAAGTAGCTGAAAAAAAATTCGGCGAAGATGGAGTATCCTGAGTATAAGAACTGCCTTAGCCATAAAACCTGGATACTGATAGTTACAGACTAAAAATGAATAAATATTCTCAAATTGAGATATTTATACCGACGTTTATATCTCTATATACTTCATCAATGATGTCTCGTCTATGGCGCCGTGAGAAGCGTGCCAGATAATTTCACCTTTTTTTATCACAATAACCTGTGGTGACTCATGCCTGATTCCTGACTGTTCAGCCACAAGATTTGAGGCACCACGGCTTTGCCTTACATCAATGAGGTAAAACTCAGCCTCATCAGATGCATCCTTCATTACCTCTTCCACTTTCAGCTTGGCAAACATTGAGATACCGCAACTGAAACTGTGTTTATAGATTACCTGAATCCCGGTATCCTTTTTAAAAATCTCTTCAATTTCTAAAGTACTGTCCGGCAGTCGCCACTTTTCCGAAAGCGTGGGTTTACCACCCCCCATCATTCCACGTAAACCGCTTAAAAAGCTCATATCAATCTCCCAAACAAATTCCAATTTCCCTGGCTGTTGCTATTGTATCACTGTCTAGTGGCACCAGCTTCATTTTATCAGCAACCTCTTCCAGGGGTATGGCCCGTATGGTACTTTGTTGCATGACAATCATTTTATTCACCTGCCCTTCATCAAGCACCCTCACGGCAGCAGCTCCAAATCTAAGCGATATCAGCCTGTCGTAAGCTGAAGGCACGCCTCCCCTCTGCAGATGCCCCAACACCAGCGATCGGGACTCTTTACCTGTTCGTTCGCTCAATTCGCTTTCAAGATATTCAGCTATTCCGCCCAGCTGTTCCGATTGCCCGATTTTCTTTCCTTTCACAAAACGGCTTCCGCCCACTTCCACTGCCCCTTCTGCCACAACAATGATTGAATATTTTTCGCCCTTTGCCTCTCTCTCAAAAATTTTATCAACAATTGATTCCAGGCTAAACTCAATTTCCGGAATCAGGATAGCATCTGCCGAGGCAGATAGTCCCGAGTGCAGTGCAATCCACCCGGCATAGCGACCCATCACCTCAACTACCATTATTCTTCTGTGAGATTGCGCCGTTGTTGCAATTTTATCAATCGCATCGGTGGCCGTGGTTACAGCTGTATCAAAGCCCAGGGAGATATCACAGGCCCAAATATCATTATCAATCGTTTTTGGAACCCCAACAACTTTAACTCCTTTTTTGGCAATCCTATTTGCAATTCGCATGGATCCGTCACCGCCTATAGCAACCAGTGCGTCTACTCCATAGCGTCGAAATACATCAACGAGCTCATCTGAGCGGTCTTCTGCATCCCAGGTGCCATCCTGTTTCTTGTAGGGCATTTCAAAGGGATTGCCGCGATTGGCTGTACCCAAAATCGTGCCTCCCAGCATGGTTATACCCCGCACACGTTCCCGGGTGAGTGGTATAAATGGTTCGTCAGTGTAAAGCGACCCGTAGCCGTTTTGAATGCCAACTACCTCCCACCCCATTCGAAGAGCTGAAAGTGTAGCCGACCGAATTGCAGCATTCAGCCCGGGAGCATCTCCCCCACCGGTATTAATTGCAATTTTCATACAGCCACCCTGTCTGCCATTGTCAAGCCCTCAAGAGCCAGGGCTTCAAGCAGGCCATCCATCCCCAAACCTTCACGCAGTAGTTCAGGTTGGTCGCCGGTAAGATCAACGATTGTGGTTTCGACAGTGGGAAGAGTCCCCTGGTCATCCACAACTACATCAACCACCATATCGAAACGGCTTAGAAATAATTCTCTGTCACCATCTTCCGGGTGGGCGTGCTCCACATCCGGCATCTTTGCCGTAATAGCCAGAACAGGACGGCCTAGCACATCAATCATCTCCAGACAGATTGGATTGTCGGGAACACGGATACCGACCGTACGTTTTTTGGGATGGGTGAGAAGGCGCGGAACTTCGCGGGTTGCCGGCAATATGAATGTGTACGGCCCCGGAATAAGCCTCTTAATCAATTTGAAATTTGTATCCGAAAGGTTTGCAAATGTAGCTACATGCTGCAAACTGTGACACATCACCGTAAGATGGTCTTTCTTGTCAAAGCGCCGGATTTTGCGAATTCTATCAATTCCCTTTTTATTTTGATAGTCGCAGACCAACGCATATTGGCTATCGGTTGGAACAACGGCTACTCCCCCATTTATCAGTTCATCAGCTAACTCAAATATTTTCTTTTTATGAGGTGAGTCGGGGTGGAGTTTAATTCGATGAGACATAGGCATGCATTTTCAGGTTTAATGTTAAACATCACTTCTTTTAAGTAATAAACTAATGAGTAATTGTTCAAGAATGAATTTAATTCTTAGAGAGAACCAACACACACTATAGGTATGGCAACGGTAGTTCAAATCGTAATAAAGGCAGATAATAACCTGGTCCTATATTGATCTATTTGGGTAAGGCTTATCCGATGAAGTCAGTTTATGATGTTATGTTCCATAGTCCATCGAACGTTCCTCACGAAACGTGGAGAAACACGATCACATATTTTATGTTAGTGATCCATCGTCTCTGATGAGACGAAACCGGAGTCAATCACAAGCTGTTATAATGATCAGGAACAGACCACAAGGATACGCCCTGCGGGTACGTGTGATCTGTAACAGTAGCGATACGATCTATCTCTATCTGTGTTCTGTCAGGAACGTCTGGTGAATCGGTGGTATCCATATCTGCCAGGAAGTGGGTGATGCGATTACCCATACCGGGGCATCCCAATGAGACAATAAACAACAAAGAACCAAAATCTGCTCATATAGTGATCCGGCTGCTGATTTTCCAACGATTCCTCCCATCATTTTGTTAAATTGAATAATAGCAGAACTAACAACTAATCAAATAAGAGCGACTATGGAAACTAAAATAAAAGCCTGGTGGCTGGGACACTCTACCTTTCGACTTGAATCACCATCCGGAAAAGTTATTTACGTCGATCCCTTTCTTTCAGATAACCCTAAAACGCCGGAAGCGTACAAACAACCCGATGATATTGATTATATACTGTTAACACATGGCCATGAAGACCACGTGGGCGACACTCTTGAGCTTGCAAAGAAAACGGGATGTATGGTTGTTGCCCAGGTTGAACTTTCTCAACTCTTGAAAAAGAAGGGGTTAAAAGAGGAACAGAGAGTAGAGTTCAATAAAGGTGGAACCGTTCACTTTGACGATTTCTCCGTCACGCTTGTAAATGCAAACCACAGCTCCTCATTTGGAGGTGAATATGCAGGTGAAGCCGGCGGGTTGGTGGTCTCCTTCGAAGATGACATCTGTTTCTATCATTTGGGGGATACAAATATTTTCAGTGATCTTGAGATATACGGTGAGATTTATGAACCGCATGTAATTGCCGTACCCATTGGCGACCATTATACCATGGGGCCGCAAGAAGCCGCAATCTGCTGCGAAATGATCGGAGCCAAGCTTGCCATCCCTATCCACTATGGAACATTTCCGGTTTTAACAGGCGATCCCGAGGAGTTTAAATCTTTCACCGAAGAGTACTGTGATACTAAGGTAACGATCCCGGATCCCGGAGAGCAGTTCCTGGGATAGTCGCAATGTGCGCTGCCGGGAAAGAGTTGATTCAATAGCGTTTCGATTTCAAATTCTTTGTGTCGGACTCTTCCCTTTTCGATTCAGTATCAATAAACAACTACAGTACTACGGAAATTTGCCGCCTGCCCTGTGCAGGTGGCAAAACCGTATTTCGTTAACCGGGAGTCGCTGCGCCCTGTACTTACCAAAAAATCTGGGCTAAACGTACGCGTTTAGTATAAAGAAGATTACAACCCCGGTAATGGAGACATATAACCATATGGGGAATGTCCACTTCGATACCTTGCGGTGGGTTTTAAATTTACCTGCAAAGGCAAAATAGTAACTTGTTAGCACAAGCGGCACCACAAAGGCCGACAGGATTATGTGAGATATAAGTATGGTAAAATAGACCGGCCTGATTACCCCCTCGCCCGGAAAGACTGTATGGCCTACAAAATTGTGATAAACAAGATAGCTTATCAGAAAAAGAGAGGAGGTTATAAATGCAGTCAGCATCAGTTTCATGTGCAGAATGAATTTTCGCTTTTTTATCGCCAAAAATCCACCCACAATCAGTACCGTACTCACGCTGTTTAAAAATGCATTCAGGGCCGGCAAGTTTGCAACCCAGGCAGCCGTTTCCTCTGCAGTTTCCCGGAAATAGATCAGCCATATTAAAAAGAGAAAGGCGATACCGCTAATCATAAGAATAGTTCCGATAGCTTTTGGAACACTTATGTTTCTAATAAAATCTACAGTTAACTGCTTATCAAGAGATGAATCCATGGGCGCTGTGATGATAAAAAATTGTTTATACGCACAAAAATAGGGCTTTTCTTTTTCAAAAAGTCAGATTTTTTTAAAAATAACGGGTGTTTTTTCTCTAAACAAAGTGACACCACAAACACCTTTTTCTCTCCATATCATTCCTAAAACACTATCATTCAATCTCTTTAATTTCATTTTATATTAAACTAATTATTGCTTTATGCATGATAAATCAGAGGTAAAAATAATTGATCAAAATTTCTGCAAGTTAAAGAGCTGTGTCCTATCTTTGAGACTGATTCATTCAAATAACTATCATCGACTCTAACTATTTAGAATGAGTTTAAATACCCGGTAAATATACAAATATGGTATGGGGGTTTTTAATTTTTCGGTACCTTCTTGCCGTCTACGTGCCGGTAATATTTTCTGAAACAGCTAATGGTAATTTTTAACTGATCTTATGGCTCAGATTTTTCCAAGTTGGGCAAACGAAGCGCCCAAAAGAATACTCATTGGGATTATTATTATTCTGAATGCATCTGTGTTTGGCGTTTGGTATTTCTTCTCACCCGAATTTACCCATGTGGGTTACGCACCAGAGCAACCTGTTCCTTTCAGTCATAAGGTACATGTTGGGCAATTGGGTATGGACTGCCAGTACTGTCACACTCAGGTAACAGAATCCAAGTATGCTAACATTCCCACTACCCAAACCTGCATGAACTGCCACAGCCAGATTAAAACAGATGCTGAGAGCCTTCAGCCGGTTCGCGACAGTTATGAGAGCGGTATGCCCGTGGAGTGGATCAAAGTTCATTCGCTGCCCGATTATGCCTACTTCAACCATGCGGTCCACGTAAACGTAGGAGTTGGCTGTGAATCGTGCCATGGCCGCGTTGATAGAATGGAGATTGTTTACCAGGCTATGCCACTGAGTATGGGATGGTGCCTGGATTGTCACAGAGAGCCGGAAAAACACGTAAGGCCGGTTTCTGAAGTTACCACTATGGGATATGTTGCGGAAAATCAACTTGAGCTTGGCCTTGAACTTGTAGCCAAGCATAACATCAATGCCCCAACCTATTGCCAGAGCTGTCACTTCTAATTTATTTGATACCTTTTAACCACGAGTTTCAATTTAATATTCTGTAAAGAATGAGCGATCAGTCGACAAAAACCACATACTGGAAAAGCTTAAACGAACTTGCTAAAAACAAAGAGTACGAAAAGTTTGTAGAGCGTGAATTCCCTGAAAATGCAACCGAGCTTACAGATCAGGTTTCACGAAGAAGCTTTTTGCGGGTAATGGGAGCATCCATTGCCCTGGCCGGATTTGCATCCTGCCGCAGGCCGATTCAAAAAATTCTTCCCTACAGAAGTCAGCCTGAAGACTTAGTTCTGGGGGTTCCCAACTTTTATGCCACAAGTATTCCATTTCAGGATACGGTAACCGGTTTAATTGTAGAAAACAATGAAGGGCGTCCTACCAAACTGGAGGGAAATGAAGATCACCCCTCAAGTGGCGGGAGAACCAACATCTACCAGCAGGCAGGCATTTTGAGTATGTATGACCCTGACAGGTCACGATCGCCCGTGCGCAACGAAGAGAAAGTTTCAAAATCGGATTTTGAAACTTTTGCAGCCAGTCATTTCTCAGACACCGCGAGAAATATTCTGTTTATCAGCGAAGCCAGCTCATCGCCTACATTAAACCGATTGAAAGGTGATGCACTAAGACGTTTCTCCAACGCTGAGTGGGTTACGTACGAACCATTTTCTGATGATAATGCCATTGAAGGCACTCAGCTGGCATTCGGCCGCCGGCTCAGAACCGTAAATCATTTTGACAAGGCTGATATTGTAGTTTCTCTGGACGATGACTTTATGAGCCCCAACGGCCATAAAAACAGTGTCGAAAACGCCTATAAAACAACCGGCAAACGCAGAGTTCAAACTGTGGAAGATTCCATGTCGAGAATTTACTGTGTTGAAAACTCCTTTACCTCTACCGGCTCCTATGCCGATCACAGATTAAGGCTGAAGTCTTCTCAAATTGAAGCGTTCACATATGCATTGGCTGCAAAACTCTCCGAACAGGTAACTGGTTTACAAGCCTTTAGCGGTGTAAGCAATACTTTTTCAACACACGACTGGATATCCCGTTTGGCGGATGATCTTCTGGGAAATCGAGGCAACTCTGTCGTAACGGCTGGACAACAGCATTCGCCCGGAGTACATGCAGCTGTAGCCGCCATCAATCTAGCACTGAACAACGCCGGTAACAGCGTTACCTATCACGAGCTTCCGTTTCGTGACAACAGAGATGAACGGCAGGCTTTTATGGATGCCATGATGCAATTGAAGGCAGGCACCTACGATACCGTTGTATTGATTGGAACCAACCTGGTTTATACCGCCCCTGCCGACCTGGATCTTGCTCTGGCATTGGCAAATGTTGAAACAAAAATACATCTGGCCGATTACTACGACGAAACTTCACGTATATGCGACTGGCACGTAAACCGTGCACATTTTCTCGAAACATGGTCCGATGGACTCTCCTATACCGGTCAGAGATCTGTTGTACAGCCTCAGATCTTGCCTCTTTTTGATGGCCTCAGCGAGATTGAGTTTTTAAATACCATATTAACAGGCGAAGAAAGTACAGGTTACGATCTTGTACAGGAGACCTGGAGCAACTATTTCACAAATGATTTCACTCGCCAATGGGAAGTGGTACTCCATGACGGACTCGATCCCGATACCGGTTTTGATTCTGTAGATGTAGCACTTTCAGGTAACTTCAGTGCCGGTATCAGAGAGCATCTCTCTGCAGAGCCGGTTTCCGGAATGGAGATCAGCATTAAACCTGACGCCACTCTATTTGATGGGCGTTATGCCAATAGCGGCTGGCTTCAGGAGCTGCCCGAGCCAATGACCAAGATTACATGGGATAACGTAGCCCTGATGAGTCCACGAACGGCAGAATCACTGGGATTGCCCTCAGATCGAAGCTTTAGCAGCAATGAAGTTCCAACAGTACGAATAGCAGCAGGCGATCAGACCATAGAGATTGCTGCCTGGGTACAACCCGGGCATGCCGACGATTCCATCACCCTTACAACAGGTTATGGAAGGCAAAATGTAGGGCGTGTAGCAGACGGGGTTGGCGTAGATACCTACCCTCTTCGTACCAGCGCTTCGATGTTTTATCAATCGGCTAATGTAGAACCTACCGGCGCGAAATATGAAATTGCATGTGTACAGGATCACCACAGCCTTGAAGGCCGTGATATGATCCGCACTGCTTCACTGGACGAATACAAAGAAAAACCTGATTTTGCCACCTTCAAGAGCTTTCACGGTTTTGAAGTGCCCGGCATGAAAGAGGCTGAAGCACGCGGTACAGCCGACCAGGGGCCTATTTCGCTGTTTACAGAGCAGTACGGACCCGAGCACCAGCCACAGTGGGGAATGGCGATCGATCTAAATGCCTGTTTTGGCTGTGGCGTATGCACCATCGCATGCCAGGCAGAAAATAATATCCCGGTTATTGGCAAACGGGAAGTTGGGCGGCGGCGAATTATGCACTGGATCCGCACCGATCGTTACTATGAGGGCGATCAGGACAATCCAACGGTTTACCATCAGCCGGTTCCCTGTATGCACTGCGAACTTGCACCATGCGAACAGGTTTGCCCGGTTGCGGCCACTACTCACAGTGAAGATGGCATGAATCAGATGACCTATAACCGCTGTATCGGCACCCGTTATTGCGCGAATAACTGCCCGTTTAAAGTGCGAAGATTTAACTTCTTCAATTACACAAAAGAGTTTTTAACCACCGGCGATGATCCTGAAATCATACAGATGGCAATGAACCCTGAAGTAACCGTTCGTTTCCGTGGTGTTATTGAGAAATGCAGTTATTGTGTTCAGAGGGTAAACCGAGCTAAACGAGACACAAAAATTGCTACCGGATCCCTAAAGCCGGCCGATGGCACCGTGAAAACGGCCTGTCAGCAAGCCTGTCCGGCCAATGCGATCTCATTTGGTGATCTCACCGACAGAGAGAGCAAAATTTCACAGGATAAAATGAATGATCGAAATTATGTAATGCTCGAAGAGATGAATGTTCGCCCGAGAACATCCTATCTTGCAAAACTACGAAATACTAACTCAGGTTTGGCTTAATCCAACCATAGATATTTTAATAGCAACTGACTTAACATGAGTAAAACGTACGAATACGTTCCTGAGCCCGCTCTCATAAAGGGGAATCACGACTTTAAGAGCATTACCGCACTGGTAACGGATATAAATCTCCGCCCCACTCCCAAGCTGTGGTATGTAGCCTTTGGAATTTCAAATATTCTTCTTCTGGTTCTTCTCATATCGATAGCATATCTGATTTGGGAAGGCATCGGTATCTGGGGGCTGAACCAGCCTGTTGGCTGGGGTTGGGCTATTATTAACTTTGTATGGTGGGTGGGTATTGGCCACGCCGGTACGTTAATTTCAGCTATTCTTTTTCTATTTCGTCAGAATTGGAGAACGGCTATTAACCGTTTTGCCGAGGCTATGACGATTTTTGCCGTTATGTGTGCGGGTATTTTTCCTGCCATTCACGTTGGCCGTATCTGGGTTATCTATTGGGTATTCCCTCTTCCTAACCAGATGGCAATGTGGCCAAATTTCAATAGCCCGCTGCTATGGGATGTTTTTGCTGTATCTACCTATTTCACAGTATCCTTCCTTTTCTGGTATGTGGGTCTTGTACCGGATCTTGCCACCATCAGAGACAGGATCAAGAGTAAGGTCGGAAAACTAGTATACGGTGGATTTGCACTCGGCTGGAGAGGCAGTAACAGACACTGGTGGAACTATGAGAAATCGTACATGATTCTCGCCGGACTGGCAACACCACTGGTGCTCTCCGTTCATACCATTGTTTCTTTCGACTTTGCTGTGTCTATCATTCCGGGGTGGCACACAACAATTTTCCCTCCCTATTTCGTTGCCGGTGCGGTATTCTCCGGTTTTGCAATGGTATTAACGCTGATGATTATCTGCCGAAAAATTTACGGTCTTGAAGATATCATGACGGTTGACCATATTGAGAAGATGAACATCATTATTCTAGTAACAGGTTCCATGGTTGGGTTTGCCTATATAATGGAGTTCTTTATTGCCTGGTACAGCGGGGTTGAGTACGAAAAAGCGATCTTTATATTACGAGCCATTGGCCCTTATGCGTGGGCATATTGGATTATGATTACATGTAACGTGATCTCACCGCAGCTGTTCTGGTCTAAAAAATTACGGCGCAGTGTCGGCTTCACCTTTTTTATATCCATTGTCGTTAACATTGGTATGTGGTTCGAGCGTTTTGTTATTACAGTAACTTCTCTCTCACAAGATTTCCTCCCCTCTTCGTGGGGTTACTATTCTCCAACTTTTTGGGACATTGTAACTTATATAGGAACCTTCGGACTGTTTTTCACATTCTTCCTGCTTTTTCTTCGCTTTTTGCCGATGGTGGCTGTTGCCGAACTGAAAGGTGTAATGCCACAGGCAGACCCTCACAATTACGATGAGGTAACCGGTGAGTATAAAGAGCCTGTAGTAAAAATTCCCGAACCAAGAAAAGACTCGGTATAAATTATGGACAGCCAAATGCGTACATCAACTTCTGAAAAAAGCTTATACGGCGTGCTTGCTGAGTTCAGGAATCCGAAAGAGCTTATTGATGCAGCCAAAATTGTGAATAAAAACGGATACCGTAAGTTCGATACGTTCAGCCCATTTCCCATTCACGGCATGGATAAGGCTATGAGCCTTCAAAAATCGAAGCTGGGCTGGATTGTTATCAGCCATGGGTTGCTCGGATTTGCCGGAGCCGTTGCCATGATCTACTGGATGATGGTGGTTGATTATCCTCTAAATATCAGCGGTAAAACATTAATGAATGTTCCGGCATGGATTCCGGTAATCTTTGAGTTAACAATACTTCTTTCGGCATTCGGAGCTGTATTTGGAATGTTCTTTCTGAATGGACTTCCCAAGCTGAATCATCCGTTATTCAATTCTGAAAATTTCAAAAAGGCGACCGATGATGGGTTCTTCGTCTGCATTGAATCAGAAGATCCACAGTTTGAATCCGAAAAAGTACAGAAACTCCTGGAAAGTGCAGGGGCAACCAACATTGAAGAAATTTACGACGCATAAGTCATTACATTTAGTTTTAAGATCATACAAGAATTATGCTTTTAACCATAACCCGTTTATCTATTCTGCTCTTGATTTCGATCGTGATGATGTCATGCCGTGGTCAGAAGTCAGAGAAACCCCCAATTCATCCTCAACAGAACATGATGAACCAGGAGCGATTCAATGCTCAACAGGTGAATCCGTTTTTTGAAGATGGCCGATCTATGCGTGAGCCGGTAACCGGCACCATTTCGAGAGGGGGTCTTCGCCATGACACTGTGCTATTTGAAGGGAAAGATGATGATGATAACTATGTGGATACAAATCCCATGGAAATTACCCGTGATTTTCTCTACAGGGGTAAAGAGCAGTATGAAATTTTCTGCCAGGCTTGCCATGGCGGCACCGGCGACGGCCGGGGCATTATCATGACCGGCGGCTACGGATATGTACCTGCCCCTACATTTCACAGAAGTGATAGTTACGAAATGTCTGAAGGTGAACTATATTCATCCATAGCCAACGGTATCAGAAGCATGCCTGCATACAATACTCAGATTAAAGTTGAAGACCGCTGGGCAATTGTAGCCTATATTCGGGCCCTTCAGAAAAGTCAAAATATTCCTGAAGCCGAAATGGACCAATTTGACGTGGACCTGGCGCAACTTATGCGAGAAGATGAAGAAAGGCGAGAACGTGAAGCGATACTGGCAGAAGCCCGTGCAGTTCGCGGAGATGATGATGTTTCCGTTGAACGCGGCGAAAGATTGTACATACAATATGCCTGCCAGGCTTGCCACTCATTAGACGGGCGCAGTTTGGTAGGTCCTACTTTTGCCGATTTATATGGCAGTGAAAGAAACTTTACAGACGGTACATCTGCAATAGCCGATGAGGAGTATTTGATTGAATCGATCGTAGAGCCGGCAGCAAAGATTGTTGAAGGCTATGACAATGTTATGGTTGCTTACGACTTTCTTTCTGAAGCAGAATTACAGTCGCTCGTAGAATTTATTAAAGCGCAGTCGGATAATTAACAACTGACCGAAATTAAGAACTAATTACATGGCTTCAAGTAGTCCAAATATAACTGATTCTGTTCAATTTCCAGCAAATATGGATGTTGCCAAAACCTTCTATGGCGCTGGTATCGTTGGTTTAATTGCCAGTGGCGTCGGGTTCTTTCTGAACAAAGATCAATTCTTCTTCTCTTACCTTACCAGTTTTACGTTTTTCACCAGTATTGCTCTAGCCTCACTGATTATGGTCATGATTCATCATGTAACCAAATCGTCGTGGGGAATTGTAATCCGAAGAATACCGGAGACATTTTTCTCAAATATCGGTATTTGGGCCATTTTTATGATACCGATAATTTTGGGTATGAGCAGCCTGTTTCAGTGGACTGACACCGAGTATGTGGCTAACGACCCAATAATGCTTGGAAAGGTACCCTACCTGAATGAACCTTTCTTTGTAATTCGTCAGTTTATCTATTTTGGAATCTGGGGTTTTCTTGGATTTAAGCTGCATAAGGTATCTGTTGAAATGGATCGTACAAACGATTGGGGTTTAACAAACCTGCTTCGAAAATTAAGCGCTCCGGGCATCTTATTATTTGCTCTAACCGTTGCGTTTGCGAGTTTCGACTGGCTGATGTCGCTTGATGCCCACTGGTTCTCCACCATGTTTGGAGTTTATTTCTTCGCCATGAGTTTTCAGGTGCTGTTCCCTGTCATCATTCTGATCGTATTTTGGATGCAGCGAAACGGCATGCTCAAGAATACAATCGGAAAGGCTCACATTTATGACCTGGGAGCCTGGTTATTCGGTTTTACCGTGTTTTATGCCTACATCGCATTTAGCCAATTTCTGCTTATCTATTATGCGAACATTCCTGAAGCTACCATATGGTTCTATCACCGATTGGAGGGGAATTGGGCTATCATTACCTACTCACTTTTAATCGGCCGCTTTATCATTCCGTTTATTCTATTACTAAACAGAGAACCCAAGCACAATCAAAAAGTATTGGGTTTTGTGTCGGTGCTCATTATTCTTATGCACCTGATAGAGCTTCACTGGATAGTTATGCCGGTATTAAATCATGCCGGAATGTCCTTAAGCTGGCTCGATTTTGCAACACTTATCGGTCTGGGCGGAATTTTTATGGGTCTCTTTTTCCAGCAGTTCAAAAAGCATAGTATGCTCCCGGTAAACGATCCAATGCTTGCCGAATCACTTGATAAGCAATACCATCATTAATAATTTTCAAGCACATTTGATATGAGTTCGGAACCGAAAAAATTCACAAAAGAAGAAAAAGCCGCTATTGCTTTAAAAGCGGTATCTGGCGATGATGCTGCAAAGCAAGAACTTGCAGAGAAACATGGTGTTACGGTAGAAATTATTGAACAATGGATACGCGAAACGGGTGTTCAACCCGTTGAAGAAGATGTAGATGAAGTCGCTTTGGAGGCGTCGGATGATTTTAAAACCTCTGTCGATTTTGGCGCTGTTCCCGATATACTCAACTATCCAAGACTTGTATTTTGGTCAATTTTTGGCACTGCAGTTATCGCGATTATGATATTTGCCCTGATGGCAATTTACAGCTATACGATAATTGGTACTGAGCAGCAACAATCTGAAGCAAGTCTTTATTTCGACATCAACGAATTGCAACAAAGAGATCAGGCTACATTGGGATCATTCGGTGTTGTAGATCCTGAAGAACGTATTTATCGAATTCCTATTGACAGTGCGATAACAATTATGGCACAAGATACAGATGATTGAAAAATGATTATGAAAACCACACAGATAGTCACATTATTGATATCAGTGTTTTTCATTTTTGATAGCGCAAGTGCACAGCTTAACCAAAACAGACCCGCCATTCTTAATGAAATTGGCGTTGATGAAAAACTTGGAGACAAAATTCCTCTTGATCTCCGCTTCGCCAATTCAAATGGCGATTCTGTTAGCATTGGTGAGCTTATTGAAAGTGGAAAACCTGTTCTTCTAAATCCGCTCTACTACGAGTGCCCTATTCTCTGCAGTATGGTTCTTGATGGCGTATTTAAAGTGGTAAAAGAGTTAGTTTGGACTCCCGGTAAAGATTATACGATAATTTCATTCAGTATTGATCCTGAAGAGGGACCTGAATTAGCCGCTGACTTTAAAAACCGATATATCAGTGAACTGAACCGACCTGAGGCAGAAAATGGCTGGCATTTTCTTACCGGTAGTGAAGAGTCAATTAAAGCCCTTACAGAAGCAATCGGGTTCAATTATAAATATGATGAACGTACCGGTGAATATCTGCATCTTGCAAGCATCATGATGATAAGTCCCGAGGCTGTCATTACCCGTTATCTCTACGGAGCCAATTTCAGGGAGTTCGATCTGCGCAATTCACTCTATGAAGCAGCCGATGGAAATATAGGCTCAGCTATGGATAGAGTGCTTCTTTACTGTTTTACATACGACCCATCCTCACAAAGTTATGTGCCCGTTGCAATGAACATTATGAAGCTAGGCGGCTTGGCTACCGTCATAATTCTGGGTATATTTCTAGGCGTTTTTTGGAGACGCGAGCGAGGTTCTACACAACCACACAAAATTGAAATTGAGTAATGAATAGATTTTCCGATTTTATGCTTCCACCGGCCAAAAGTACGACGGCTGAAACTACGGATGCATTATTTCATTTTATCAATGTTACAAGCCTCATTTTTCTTGTTGGCATCACCATTGCCATCATCTTCTTCTCCTGGAAATACCGCAGAAGGTCTGATGAGGACGTGACGCCTGTAATATCTCACAACAATAAACTGGAAATTACATGGTCTGTTATTCCTCTGATTCTTGTGATGATTGTTTTTGGCTGGGGTTTTACCGGTTATATGAATCTCATCACCACTCCTGATGACGCTTATGAGGTTCGTGTTGTTGCCAAAAGCTGGCTTTGGGAGTTTCATTACGAAACCGGCTTTGTGAGCGTTAATGAGCTACATGTACCGGCTAACCGCCCTGTAAAACTGATTATGAGTTCGGACGATGTGATACACTCTTTCTTCGTGCCCGACTATCGGGTAAAAAGGGATGTGCTTCCCAACCGGTATACATCACTTTGGTTTGAGGTTACAGAGCCGGGTGAGTCTATAGTGTACTGTACAGAGTATTGTGGAACGGCTCACTCTAACATGCTGGCTACCGTATTTGCACATACACAGGAAGATTTTGACACCTGGCTCGAAACAGCCGGTTCTGCCGACGATGATATGGATCCGGTAGAGCTCGGAGAGCAGCTTGTTACCCGAAACGCCTGCGACACCTGCCACTCCACTGACGGAACCCGTTTGCAAGGCCCTACCTTCCAGGGTTTATGGGGGTCTGAAAGAGAAATGCAAGATGGTGAAATTGTAGTGGTTGACGAAAATTATGTACGTGAGAGCATTCTTGAGCCCAATGCACGGATTACCAAGGGATATCAGCCGGTAATGCCGTCCTATGCCGGTACATTAAACGATCGTCAGATCGATGCGATTATTGAGTATTTAAAAACCTTACAATAAGCAAGCTTAATGGCAACTTCTGAAGCAAAACCAACAAATAAAATACAGGTTCGGCGATACAAGCCGGAAGAATATCCTGAAAAACACTATCTAAATGAGGAAACCGGCATCTGGGCATGGATGACGACTGTCGATCACAAGAAGATTGGATTGATGTACCTCGCCTCTTTAGCTTTTTTCTTTTTTGTAGGAGGCATGCTTGCCTTAGTTTTACGTACCGAGCTGTTAACACCTGCCCGTTCATTTATGGACGCAGATGTTTACAACCAGATATTTACTCTGCACGGTGCAATTATGGTATTCTTCTTTTTGGTACCATCTGTACCCGCCGCTCTTGGAAACTTTATACTCCCCCTTCAGCTTGGCTGCAAGGATGTTGCTTTCCCCCGGGTTAACCTCGCCAGTTTTTACATTTATGTAATTGGTGCCGTTTTTACGCTCATTGCCATCTTAACGGGCGGTGTGGATACCGGCTGGACATTCTATACGCCTTACAGTGCCACAACCGGTGGTAATGTAATGATGATGACTCTTGGTATTTTCATACTCGGATTTTCATCCATTTTAACAGGTGTAAACTTCATCACAACCATTCATAAACTTCGTGCTCCGGGCATGACCTGGAACAAGCTTCCATTGAATATGTGGGCTCTTTATGCCACTAGTATCATTCAGGTGCTTGCAACTCCCGTTTTGGCCATAACCCTTCTGCTTCTTACCATGGAGAGGGTGCTCAGCATCGGAATATTTGACCCGGCTCTTGGCGGTGACCCTGTTCTATACCAGCACTTCTTCTGGTTCTACTCCCACCCTGCCGTTTATATTATGATTGTACCCGGTTTTGGTGTTATTTCTGAAGTGATATCAACATTTTCCAGAAAAATTATTTTCGGATACTGGGCTATTGCGATCTCCTCTCTTGCCATTGCTTTTATCGGGTTTCTGGTATGGGGGCATCATATGTTCACCGCGGGCCAATCGTCACTGGCAAACATGGTTTTCTCATTCCTCACATTTCTTGTGGGTATACCAACCGGCATTAAGATATTTAACTGGGTGGCAACGATGTACCGGGGTTCTATAGATATGAAAACCCCGATGCTCTATGCCCAGATTTTCCTTTTCCAGTTTATGATTGGAGGATTTACCGGTATTATGCTGGGTGCCCTGGCTGTAGACATCCATTTGCATGATACGTACTATGTAGTTGCTCATTTTCACTATGTAATGATGGGTGGTATGGTAATGGCATTCCTGGCCGGTCTTCACTATTGGTGGCCTAAGATGTTCGGCAAAATGTATAGTGAAAAATGGGCTAAATTTTCAGCCATTATAATCTTTATTGGCTTTAATATGACCTTTCTGCCGCAGTTTGTAATGGGGTCGCAAGGCATGCCAAGGCGCTACTTCAACTACATTGATCAGTTCCAGTCGTTCCACCAGTTCTCTACGATTGGATCTTACATCATTGGAATAGGGTTCTTTATTATGTTTGGTTACCTGCTCTACTCTTTCTTCAGAGGAGAAAAGGCAGCGGCTAATCCCTGGGGCAGCCGGGCTCTGGAATGGCAGGTATCTTCCCCCCCGCCACTACACAATTTTGAGCATACACCTGTAATTATTAACGGGCCTTACGACTACCACAAACCGATGTCAGAATTTCAGCTTGGCATCGCCAGTAAACACAATGGCCACCATGCAGGTGAAAAAGTGGACATTTCAACAACCGTCAAAGATAAAGCGTAAATCATAAATCATGGCTCAAACTTCTGTTGACATAGAGCATAAAACAGACCACATACAGCATCACTTTGTTGACAGTGATCAGCAATTTGAATCTTCAAAGTTGGGGATGTGGATCTTTCTTGTTACTGAAATTCTCTTTTTCGGTGCACTTTTTGCCGCATATATTGTCTATCGTGCCTGGTACCCCGAACTTTACCTGGAAGCTTCAACAGAGCTAAATGCTTTTTGGGGAACCGTAAATACGGCGGTACTGATCGGTAGTTCACTCACGGTTGCCATGGCTATCCGGTCGGCTCAGCTGAACCAGATTAAGGGATTAATCTACAATCTCTACATTACCATCGGACTGGCGTTTATATTTATGGTAATTAAGTTTTTTGAGTATGCCGAAAAACTTGAAAAAGGAATTGCACCGGGGGCCTACTATACGTACGACGGCCTGGAGCATGAAAAAGCAAATATCTTCTTCAGTATCTACTACATGATGACAGGCCTTCACGGTTTACACGTTGTAATTGGAATCGGCTTGATGGTCTGGCTGGTTATTAAAGCGAAAAAGAAGGTGTTTCACAGCGGGTATTATACTCCGGTTGAGATAACCGGACTATACTGGCACCTTGTGGATGTGATTTGGATATTCCTTTTCCCATTACTCTACCTGATCGATTAACTGAAAAACTATTTCTTACTCATGAGCGGACATCATATTTCATCAGCCAAGTTTTTGTGGGGAATTGGCACT
>SKRK01000187.1 GCA_007118525.1 Balneolaceae bacterium | reverse complement strand
CGGTGAGGTGCAGGCCAGCATGGTAACAATGGCAATGAAACTAAAAGGGAGCAGAGTATTCATTACACTACAAATTAGATTCAGGTAAATCTGATTTAGCAGATCCTATTGAGTATGACTATAATTTACGATGCTTTACAGCTCTGCGGAGTAGTGGAAAATCGGAATTGTATGATAGGAAAAACCCTGACCTGAGATTTTGGAAAATCTCATGCTGCTGCCTTAAAAGATGGGAAGAAGGGAGTTAAGATTTAAAATATGATTTGTCTGCAGAGTTAATAAGTCGAGTAAAAATAGTAGAGATCAATTAAGTATTTCAGACAAGCATTGAATGAAATCATCAATCTCATCAACCGTGTTGTAGTAGTGCGGGGAGATTCTAAGGATTGATGTTGCCTTTTTAGCCCTCATATCGATTACCCCTGCGGTTCGTGAAGCCACGCTGGTGTTGATCTTTTGCTTTCGCAGTAAAAGGACCAGCTCTTCCGGTTCTCTTTTCTCAAAAGCAGCCGAAACGATCGCACACTTTTCTCTCCCAAAATCCAAAACGCGAACTCCCGGGAGTGCGGCTTTGAGGTTTTCACGGGTATATTCCGCCAGTTCTGCAGCCCGCTTGCCGGCCATTTCAAGATCAATGCCGTTTGCATAATCAGCTGCTGCGCCCAGACCCAACAGAAGCGCATATGAAGACTCCCAGTTCTCATAGCGTTTAGCACCGGGCTCAAGGCGATATGCCTCAGGGGCTGTCCAGGTGGCGCCGTGGGTGTCGGGGAACAGGGGTTCAAGACCTTGATTCAGCATCCGGTCTGAGACATACAAGAACCCAATCCCTCGCGGACCCCGTAAAAACTTTCGTGCAGTGGCGGCAAGGAAATCACAATTTAGCTCGTCAACATCAATTGGAAATTGCCCCACGGCCTGGCAGGCGTCCAGTATAAATGGAACATCCTCGTCGCGGCATATTCTCCCTATGCTTTTAGCATCCTGAATCAGTCCGGAGTTGGTTGGGATCCAGCTCATCAACACCAATGTGGGCCGATGTTTTCTGATCAGTTTCAAAACAGAATCCGGATCTGCTCCACCTTCTGGCAGATCATCTGCACGAACAATATTAATCCCAAATCGAGCGGCGAGGCTTAAGAGCATAATCTGATTTGAAGCATAATCCACATTTGTGGTTATGATTGTATCATCCTGTCGGTATTTAAATGCGCTTAGCGCCTGAGATGTGGCGACCGTTGCATTTTCAACTATGGCAATGTTGGATGTGGATGAGCCAATCAGTTTGGCAACTGAGCTGTAGCAATCTGCTATCCGATCTGCTGCGGCTTCCTCTGCTTCATATCCGCCGATCTCTGCTTCGAGGTCTATGTGGTTATGGATGGCATCAATTACCGGCTTAGGCATTAGCGCAGCACCCGCATTATTGAGATGATTGGAGGTGCTGCACCCGGGTGTGTCGTTGCGCCATTTAATGATTTGATCGGAAGATGTAATGGGCATAATTCCTGGAGTGGTTTGAAGCTGTTATTATCTGAACGGATAACTTACAGGTCTTTCTCACCAGAATCATCTGAATTCTCATCACTCATTCCTTTTACAACCATATAGGTTTTCCAGATACTGAATGCCACAAAAAGCACGATTAAAAACAGAACGATGATTTGAGTGGTGGTCATGGAAGCTCCTTCTGTTTACAGATGCAACGGTTGTCTATAATCAGCTTTAGTAAATAGTTTGGATTTTTAGAAAATCACCTCAACCCCTTTTCCCAATCTTCACATAATCCCGTTTTGTCTCCCCGATGTATATCTGTCTCGGGCGCGAGATGGGCTCATTATTATCACGCATCTCTTTCCATTGGGCTATCCAGCCCGGCAGCCGGCCCAGGGCAAACATGACGGTGAACATCTCTGTTGGAATGCCAATGGCGCGATAGAGAATGCCGGAATAGAAATCCACGTTGGGATAGAGTTTGCGATCGATAAAATAGCTGTCGTTCAGGGCTACCTCCTCGAGGGATTTAGCGATATCCAGCAGCGGATCATCCACGCCAAGTTCGCTAAGAAGCTCGTCGCTTACCTTTTTGATAATCTTGGCACGGGGATCAAAGTTCTTATATACCCTGTGGCCAAAACCCATTAGCCGGAAGTCGCTATCCTTATCTTTTGCTTTCTCCACCATCTTCTTTACATCGCCACCCTGTGCCTGTATTTTTTTTAGCATATCAATCACCTCTTGGTTGGCACCCCCATGCAGAGGTCCCCAGAGGGCACATACACCGGATGATATGGCCGCATAAAGACTGGCATGCGACGATCCTGCAATGCGCACGGTTGAAGTGGAACAGTTCTGCTCGTGATCGGCGTGGAGAATCAAAATCGTATTGAGTGCTCTTACAACAGTAGGATTAACATCATACTCCTCGGTGGGCAGAGCAAACATCATGTGAAGAAAATTGGCACAGTAACTGTAACGGTTCTGTGGATACATAATCGGGAATCCCTGTGATTTGCGGTACGACCAGGCCGCTATCGTTGCGCTTTTTGCAATGAGGCGTCTAATAGTCAGATCTACCTTTTCCGGATCCAGGTTTGTATTGTGATCGTCCGGGTAGAAGGTGGACAGGGCACTGATCATAGAGGCAAGTACACCCATGGGATGAGCCTTCTCGGGATAGCCCTCGTAAAACTTCTTCATATCTTCATGGATCAGCGTATGACGCGTAATTCCGTTGGTAAAATTCTCGAGCTCTACAGGAGAGGGCAGCTCTCCATAAATGATAAGGTAGGCCACTTCTAAAAAAGTGGAGTTTTCTGCAAGCTGTTCGATGGGATAACCACGGTATCGCAATACTCCCTTTTCACCATCCAGAAAAGTGATGGCGCTGCGGGTTGCCCCTGTGCTCTTGTACCCGGTATCGGATGTTATGTAACCCGTGTCGTTGCGAAGGTTGGTAATATCGATGGCAAGCTCGCCTTCAGTGCCTTTGATAATGTCCAGTTCATGAGTTTGATTGCCAATAATGAGTTTTGCGCGGTCCATGTTGATATGTTTTTTTCAATTCATGGGCATCTTTCCACTAAGCCCGTTATCTATGTTTCTGAGGGTAAAAACGTTTTTGTGATTTGATCTATCTTACACAACTGCATATATAAGAGCCAATATAGTATCTGAAGGATTGAATTCAGATAGGGGAAATCCCCATATCTCTCCATCACCACCCGCTGCTCTTTCGCCGGGTTTCCCCAACGGGCGGTTCACCGGAAGATAGTGAGTAACAAGAGGGATTGAGTCCATGCAGCAGCATCAGTGTCAGTCCGTTGGGCTCTTCAAGGAGATACACATCCATATAGGCCATTCGTACATCCTTGCCATGATTTCCTAAATCTTAATCCGGATATCTCACCATGATATCCGGGTTAGGTAAAACCCCCATCCAAATGAAGGGGTGGTTCTTACATCAATTTCTTTAATGAATTACTATAGTTAGTATTGTAGTAATGGAATAGGTAAAACTCAATTTCATGGAAGCTCATATTTACATTGAAGCCCGGTTAGGCATTTTAGGGTCAGTGACTGACTTTACCTACAAATGGTGTGTGAATATGGGGCTGGATCAGACCGATGCTGCCCGTATGGCTCTCGCCGTAGATGAAATTCTCACGGATATTCTTCTCTATGCATTCAGGGATGAGACCGGATATGTTGAAATTTGGTATCAATACACTTTTTCAGAAATTGAAATTATTATACAAGAGATGGGCGAGCCATTCGATCCGGGAAGACACCCATATAGTGCAGAAAAAGCGATCCATGAAAATGATTTTGAGGGGGCCTGCCTGGAGGTTGTTCGTAAAATGACAGATCACTTTCTCTTTCTGAATCGCGGGAAGGACGGTAAAGAGTTCAGGCTGGTGAAACGGTTTGCTTCTCTCGATATCCGCGATCACTTTGCGGCGCCATTAGAAGAGCAGGATTTCGATGTTGAACCGGAACCTGACGAGAATTACCTGTTAACACCGGTTACCAGTGAAGATGCCGAGGATATTGCCAAGCTGATTTACAGATCGTACAGTTATAGCTATCCAAAAGAGGAACTATATTTTCCCAATCTCATTGATATGGCCATACGGCATGAATACAAGTTTGGTACTATTGTGAGAACTGTTAGCGGTGGGCCGGCAGGTTATTTTGCAGTTGTGAAAAGTACCGATTCCATGATAGGCGAGGTGGGCCACGCCGTTGTGTCGCCCCCACACCGCAAACGGGGGCTGATGAAACGAATGATGAATAAATTGATTGAAATGAGTCGTCAGAGAGGGCTTTTGGGCCTGTTTGGGGAGGCACTCACAATTCATACCTTCAGCCAGAAGGTGAATGAAAAATTTGGTTTCAAAAGTACGGCTATGGTTATTGCAACATCACCAAAACGCACGTTTAAAGGGATGGAGACAGAATTGTCTGATATTATGAGTGTTGTAATCGATTTTCTGCCGCTTACCAAACGATGGCGCAAACCCATAATATTGCCCGAAACGTATGCTAACCTTTTGAGTGAAATATATAGTCAGTTTGAACATGTGCCAAAAGTTACTGCCGGTAAAGAAAAATCAGATTCAGAACCCATCAAAACCAACCTGGATCTTAATATCAGCTATGAAAAAAATTCCGTATTAATTATTGTAAGAGATGTCGGTTCTACATTTGAAGCGAGCTGTAAGCGTTTGCTTCGAAGCATAGAAGAGCTGGAAATGACCTCTGTTTACATCGATCTGCCACTGAATGAGTCGCGTACAAATTCTGCTATTCAATGGCTGAAAGAGCGAGAATTTATTCTGGCCGGACTTATGCCGCTTTTTCATAAGGAGACCGATTATTTCAGAATGCAGCGAATCCGGGCAGAGGTGGATTTTGACATCATTCAGACCTATACAGAAATTGCCGGCAAACTGAAGGAAACCATAAAAAACGAGTACAATGCAATACAAAAAAAAGGATCAACAGCTTGAGGTGGTACTCCCGGGTGATTTTAACCTGAAAGCCGTTCGGCAGATCAGTGAGCTGCTGGGTGACCGGAAAGAGTTGAAGGTCGATCTTGAAAATTCACGTTTTGTGAACAGTAAGGCCGTTATTTTTCTGCACAATCTGATGATAGCAGAACCTGCTGTAGTGGTTAAGCTGAAAAATCCACCCAAGGTTTTCTATGAATTGATCAGTACGCTGGGCCTTCACAAAGAGTGGGACCTCGACCATATTATTGAACCCTAAAGAATCAGAATTATGGCTACAAAAGACCCAATACTTACACCCCTTAATCTTGACTTTCCGGTCTGGGAGCAGGTATTCACCGTTCACCCGCTGGTGATTGTGGGAACGGTGAATCCCGATTCAAGCCCAAACTTTGCGCCTAAGCATATGGCTTTTCCCCTTGGCTGGGAAAATTATTTCGGGTTTGTCTGTACGCCAAAACATAAAACCTATCAAAACATCAAAAAAACGGGTGAGTTTACAGTTACCTATCCCAAGCCCGACCAGGTAGTACTTGCAAGTTTAGCAGCCAACCCGAGGGATGATGATGATCAAACAAAGCCGGGATTGAAATCAATTGAAACATTTCCGGCTTCTGAAATAGATGGTTTTTTTGTAGAGGATGGATATATTTTTCTTGAGTGTAAGCTGAAGAAAATCGTGGATGGGTTTGGTGAAAACAGCCTCATCCTATCCGAAATTGTGGGTGCACAGGCGTGGAGTGATGTGATAAAGAATCCATCCCATACCGACAACGAATCGATTTACTACCACCCGCAAATTGCATACATCTCACCGGGGCGTTTCGCCATAATTGACGAAACACAGGCGTTCCCCTTTCCGGATAATTTTAAACATTGAGTTATGATCGAAATTTCGAAAATTGCAGATGTCCTGGATGAGTGTGCCGCGCTGGAGAAAAGCTTTATCAGCTTGTTGCGTAAACTGGTTAAAACCGAAACTCCTCCGGCCAATCCGGGCTCGCACAAAAAGCTTTTTTCAATCCTGGAAAAAGAGCTTCAGTTGCTCGACTACACTACAGAAATTCTTCCCGGCACATTAAGTGGCGGCCAGCTCTATGCCCGTCCCAAAAACGGGAATGGCCGCTGCTATCAGCTGTTGCTGGGTCATGCAGATACGGTATGGCCAAAAGGCACTCTCACTAAAATGCCTTTCAACAGGGATGGAAATGTGCTTACCGGCCCCGGAATCTACGATATGAAAGCCGGCATTGTGATGATGATACTGGCTCTTAAACTGATCAGGGATCTGGGTTTAAAACCGGAGATAGTACCGGTTCTGTTTATTAACTCGGATGAGGAGACGGGCAGCCGCGACTCAGCTGCAAGAATCAAAAACCTGGCCAAAGCAATGAAAAGAGTCTATGTACTGGAGCCTTCGCTGGACCCGGACGGCAAACTTAAAACAAGGCGAAAGGGTGTCGGGCATTTTGATGTGAGAATTAAAGGGGTTTCATCGCACGCCGGAATTGAACCCGAAAAGGGCAGAAGTGCCATTGTGGAACTCTCTTACCTGATTCAGAAGCTGCATGCATTGAACGATCCCGAAAAGGGAATATCGGTGAACGTGGGGAAAATTGGCGGGGGAATCAATACCAATGTTGTGGCGGCTGATAGCAGTGCTTCTGTGGATGTTCGGGTATTGACCAAAAAAGATGCTGATCGGATTGAGCGTGAAATCAAATCAATCCAGCCTGCAACTCCCGATGTTGAACTGGAGATAACCGGAGGTTTTAAGCGTCCGCCTCTTGTTCAAAATCAACGAAACCGTGAACTTTGGCTGGCTGCCCGGCACATTGGCGAGGAACTGGATATTGATTTGACTGAGGGAATATCAGGCGGAGGCTCCGATGGCAGCTATACGAGCATGTTTACTGCCACACTCGACGGACTGGGTGCGGTGGGTGATGGGGCACACAGTCCCACGGAAAAGGTATTTCTTGAAGAAACGCTTCAACGGATTGCAATTCTCGTAAACATGCTGCTGATACCTGTAAACGGGAATAAGTGAAATCGAATATCAGATTGCAGATACAGGATATTGAAGATTATGGAATGACAAGCAGGGGTATTTGGTCGTAACTGATCACCCTTTGAGTTTTATCTGATTCTAAAATCAGATCCAAAACAGATTTTTTATAGCGGTTCATGATGATAACCGATACAGGTTTTTCCTGAATGAAACTAGAAATGCCTTCCGTAATATCCTCATGCTCATATAATACAAATGTTAACTTGTTCAGTTGAATTGTATCTTTGATATAGTCAATAAATCCCCGACGAAGCACTTCACTTTTAAAGTCCATAGTTTTGACAATGTGTAGAACCGTTAATTTTGCATTAAACTCTTCAGCAAGTTTTTTTGAAAAAGCCAGGTTCTGTGGATCTCTTTCGCGAAAGTTGGTTGTAAAGAGAAAATGTTTAAAATCAGGTTTTTTGTCAGAATCCGGAACCACGAGTACAGGAACGGGAGATTGGCGCATCACTTCCATCGCGGTGCTTCCAAAAAGCACCTTTTTAAATCCAGTGG
>SKRK01000236.1 GCA_007118525.1 Balneolaceae bacterium | reverse complement strand
TTATATGTTTCTTTTTCACTCATATTGCTGTATCCGCTAACATATCACGGAGTTTAATCATACCCTGACGCATTCTGTATTTTACTGTACCGAGAGGGATGCTAATCTTTTCTGCGATCTCCGACTGGGAAAGTCCATGGAAATAGGAGATGTAGAGTACTTCCCGCTCATCTTTCTTAAGTTGTGACAGAGCTTCCCGTACTTTTACTGCTCGTTCGTGTAGCTCAATCTCCTCATGTGGATTTGGATTGTCGTGCTGAAGTTCTAACGTGAAATCGTTGATAATATGGTCTTCTTTACTCTGATTCTTGTAAGCTTTAGATCGTGTTACATCGATAGCTTTATTTCGTGCCATGGTAACCAAAAAACTGTAGACTGTTCCTCGTGAGGGATCGTATTGATCCGCCTTTTCCCATGCCTGTACAAACACTTCCTGCAGGAGATCTTCCGACTCCTCCTTTGTTCTTATTACATTATAGATCATCCCATATAAAATGCGATGGTATCGATTATAGAGCTTACTCAGGTAGAGCTTGTTTCCGCTCTGTATCTGTTTCATCCATTCCCGTTCTTCGTCGGCTGATTGGAAAGCAAACCCGGCTACATATAAAAGAAATTGTATGATCACGTGGTTACTTAGCTATACGATGTTATTTTACAAATGGATTGCAAATTGAATGGGTTGATATTCTGACAGCTCAAGATAGTTGACGAAGTTGATAAATCAATAAAAAATATCTTCACAGTTTAAGCTGGAATTCTTTCTAGCTTAAAGCAAAGAAGCCCAATACTTTGTGGCAAATTATAAATATTGATTTCCATATTTGATTATTAAAAGTGTACATTAATCACGCTTTTTATACTTAGAAGATCATCAGCCTTTATGAAAATCCTGTTTCAAGTCGTTATTGGTCTGTTCATACTCATCATCTCAGTATCAACAACATTCGCTCAGGAAGCGACAGATGGTCAGGATAACCGGTTTCCGGGATTACCCTACTACAGTTACGGCTCCGGACTGGGCTGGACAACTCCTGACAGCACCTTTCAGTTGAATCTGCGATTCAGAATGCAAAACAGGGCCACCTTCTTAAACTATGAGGAAGAAGATCCTGCAATTGAGGCTGTTGTACGAAGGCTAAGGCTTCGGTTTGATGGGTTTGTGGGTGATCCGCGTTTTCTCTACGCCATTCAGCTCTCGTTTTCGCCGGGGGATGTTGGACAGATTCAAGAGGGCAGAAATATCAATATTATTCGCGATGCGGTCATATTCTACCGGCCAAATCGTTTTTGGAACTTCGGTTTCGGCCAAACCAAACTTCCCGGAAACCGGCAGCGCCTCAACTCATCCGGCGCACTGCAACTCACCGACCGGTCTGTTAACAATGCCACCTTCAATATCGACCGTGATTTTGGATTTCAGGCGTTTTACCTGAGCGATAGCTCTCACAATTTCTCATATAACATTAAAACCGCGGTGAGTACGGGTGAAGGCCGCAACTGGACAGATAGTCCAAGTGTAAACCTTGCCTATACCGGGCGTGTTGAACTCTTTCCACTTGGGGCATTTCAAAAAAATGGATTCTTTTTTGAAGGGGATATTGTGAGGGAAGAGACGCCCAAACTGCTTTTGGCGGGTACCTACCATTTTAACCATAAAGCACAAAGAACCCAGGGCCAGCTTGGAAGAGAGTTGATTGAACCTCAAGACCTGACATCTATTTTTGTGGATGCCATGCTTAAATACAGGGGGTTTTCACTTCAATCGGCCTGGATGACACGAAGAACTGATTTTCCAATCTCCGGGCCAAATATTCCATTTGTAATAGCCGGTTCAGGAACAGACGTTCAGATGAGCTATCTTTTCCCGTCTGATTTTGAAGTGATCGGCAGGTTTTCAACTCAAAAACCGGCAAGCGAGATCGCCAACTTTCAGCCTGAAAGGGATCAATATAGCTTCGGAGTTACACGCTATGTATGGGAGCACGCATTGAAGATACAGACGGAGCTCACCTATGATATCCGATCATTTTCTGATAACACCACGAACAATGGCTGGTACTTCAGGTTTCAGGTAGAAATTGGGATATAAGGCAGTGTTGACTCAAATTAGCGTGAAACTCTAAACAGATACTTCACTGCCAACTTGAACCGGGTGTGTCCACCCATGTTTGTCTTCAAGTTTGCCGTATTGGATACCGGTAATGGTGTCGAACATCTTTTTGGCAAAGGGGCCAATCTTCTCCTGATCGAGAGTAATGGTGTTGCCATTGTGGTGAATCAGGCCCACAGGTGCTATAACAGCTGCTGTTCCGGCGCCGAATATCTCTTTCAGTTCACCGGTTTTGTGAGTTTCAAAGACTTCATCGATCGATACCCTGCGCTCCTCAACTTTTACTCCCCACTCTTTAGCAAGTGCAAGTACCGATCTGCGGGTAATTCCGGGCAGTACGGTTCCGCCCAGTTTTGGAGTTACAAGCGTATCGCCTATTAAGAAAAAGATGTTCATGGTACCCACTTCCTCAACGTATTTATGCTCTATGGCATCCAGCCACAGAACCTGGGTGTACCCATTTTCCTGAGCTTTTTTAGCAGGAAGGAAGCTGCCTCCATAGTTTCCGGCAGCTTTGGCTTCGCCGGTGCCGCCCGGAACAGCCCTTACAAAATTCTCGGAGGTAGTCAGTTTTACAGGATTGAAGCCTTCATTATAATAGGCGGCAACCGGGCTGGTAATGACATAAAACCGGTACTTTTTTGCTGCCTTTGCGGCAATATACTGCTCAGAAGCAAACATGAAGGGGCGCACATAGAGCGCGTGCCCGTGCTTTTTGGGGACCCATTCATGATCCAGCTTAACAAGTTCTTCAAGTCCCCTGATAAATGCCTCTTTGTCCATGTCGGGCATGCTTAACCGGCGGGCTGAATTATTTAGACGCTCGTAATGGTCATCAAGCCGGAACAGGTTGATCTGTTTATCATCCACGTAATAGGCTTTCATTCCCTCAAAAACAGACTGACCATAGTGAAGCGCATGAAGAGATGGTTCAAAAGAGATAGGGCCATAGGGTTTGATTTCAGGCTCAGACCAACTTCCATCCTGGTATACCATCTCGAGCATATGATCCGAGAAGACCCGGCCAAACTCAAGTTTTTCAAAATCGATGTCAGAGATTTTGCTTTGATCTGTTTTGGTAATCTTTATTTTCATAGTTAACCTGAATTGATAATTATTAACTGATTTATAAGATAAACGATTTTTAAAAACTCTTCAGAGAAACCATCTATTATTTCAAAATTAACCGATATGAAAAAAAGTGCCCTGATAATCCTGTTCAGTTCTCTGCTCTTCGTTGATCTGCTGCCGGCTCAAACCCGAAATGATATTACCCCGCATATTTTGTCGATGCGCGACCGTGCGGAAGTGATGGACCGCTGGACTGAGGATCGCCTGGACAATCTTGTACCTGAACTGATGCGCCGTGATGGCATAGACATGTGGGTTCTCGTTGCCCGTGAGTATAATGAAGATCCGGTTCTCTTAACCATGCTGCCTGCTACATGGCAGAGCTCCCGCCGAACAACCATTCTGGTTTTCTTTGATGATGGAGAACAGATCGAAAGGCTTGCTGTGGCACGCTACAATATTGGTTTTTTTGAGACACAATGGTTCCCGGATCAGGAGCCTGATCAATGGAAGAGGTTCGGTCAGATTGTTGAGGAGAGAGATCCGGAAAAAATCGGGGTAAATATTTCCGGGCATTTTGCAGCAGCCGACGGAATCAGCCATACCGATTACAAAAACCTGGAGAACAGCCTTACACCTGAACTGCAGCAACGGATTGTATCGGCAGAAAACCTCTCAATCGGTTGGCTGGAAACCCGGACAGAGGAGGAGATCACCGTTTACAGGCAGATCAATCGAATTGCTCATAACATTATATCTGACGGTCTCTCCGAAAAAGTGATCACACCCGGTATTACAACGACCCAGGATGTTCAGTGGTGGTTTCGGGAGAGAATGCGCGACCTGAACCTGACCACATGGTTCCATCCCTCAGTTACGGTTCATCGAGGCGAGTCGGCCGAGCAAACCGGAGATTTTTCAGGGCCGTCCGACAGCAATGTCATACAACCCGGGGATATTATACACATGGATCTTGGAATTGAGTACCTGGGCCTGACCACCGATACACAACGAAATGCATATGTTCTCAGGCAGGGAGAGACCGAAGCACCCCGTGGGCTCAGAGATGCACTTGCAATCGGTAACCGGCTGCAGGATATCCTCACAGATGAGTTTGTAACCGGCAGAACCGGGAATGAAATTCTTGCGGCAGCTCTTCAAAAAGCGGAAGAGGAGGGAATAAAGGCTACAATCTACACACATCCGCTCGGCTATCACGGGCATGGCGCCGGGCCAACCATTGGGTTGTGGGATCAGCAGGGAGGTGTTCCCGGCAAGGGAGACTATCCTCTCTATCCAAATACCGCTCACTCTATCGAACTGAATGCAGAGGTGTTTATTCCGGAATGGAACCGCAATATCCTGATTATGCTGGAAGAGGATGCCATCTTCGACGGGGAGAAGGTTTGGTATATTGATGGAAGAATGAAAGAGTTTTACCTTATTCCGAGACAAAAATAGGTACGGCCTGAGATGCAGCACAATGTTGGGCGAATTGTATGAGTAGTACTCACGTTTAACCCGAAAGTCGCCAGCGTTGAATCGATGTTCTGCACCTCAATCAAGGCTCGCGCGCCTCAAACATCTGCTTCACAAGAAAGCAGCGTGTTGCTAACACTTTTTTTGATTCTTTCTGTAAGGGAATCGCATTTCCGGTATCTTACATATAGAGCACTAGACGAATTTCAATTTAAAACGATTTAGGGTAAATGATTCAGCAAGCCAGGCAGATACTACAGGATACATTCGGATACTCCCAATTCAGACCGCTCCAGGGAGAGGTAATAAAAAAAGTTCTTGATAAGAAAGACTCGCTGGTGATTATGCCTACAGGGGGCGGGAAATCACTCTGCTACCAGATTCCATCCATGATTTTTGAAGGAGTTACAGTAGTTATATCCCCGCTCATTTCCCTTATGAAAGACCAGGTTGAGCAGCTGGATGAGTTTGGTGTTCCGGCAATTTTCCTGAACAGTACGCTCACTCCCGAGCAGTATCAATACAATGTATCGAGGTTGCGATCAGGTGAAGTGAAAATGCTCTATGTAGCTCCTGAAACATTGATGATGGAGAGTACCCGCCGGTTACTGTCTGATCTGAATGTAGATTGTTTTACCATTGATGAAGCGCACTGTATCTCAGAATGGGGGCACGATTTCCGCCCCGAGTACCGCCAGCTGGCCTCTGTTCGAAAGGATTTTCCGGATGCCGTCTGTCTGGCGCTAACGGCCACGGCCACCCCGCGCGTGAGGGATGATATCCAGCAGATCCTGGAGATGAGGGATTCCGAGGTTTTCGTAGCCAGTTTCGACCGCAAAAACCTTCTGCTGAAAGTGGCAGACAAAGAGAACCCGACGGATCAGATTCTCGATTTTCTCTACACACGCCCAAATCAGTCGGGAATTATCTACTGCTTCTCGCGGCGTCAGGTTGACGAGCTGTACGGTGATTTAAAACATGAAGGCCACTCGGTACGGCCCTACCACGCAGGATTGTCGGAATCGCAGAGAACAAACAACCAGGATGCGTTTATCAAAGACGATGCGCGGATTATTGTGGCAACCATTGCATTCGGTATGGGGATTAACAAGCCGGACGTGCGTTTTGTGATCCATCACGACATGCCGCAGAATATTGAAGCCTACTACCAGCAGATTGGCCGTGCCGGGCGAGACGGTCTTCAGGCCGACTGCCTGCTGCTATACAGCTATTCAGATAAACAGAAGATCCAGTACTTCATCAATCAAAAAGAGGGAAGTGAAAAAGAGGTGGCCGAAAAACATCTTGCGGATCTCATTAACTACCTGGAGTATGACGGATGCCGGCGCATTCCATTGATGAAATACTTTGGTGAGGATTACGGGAAAGAGGAGTGTGGAATGTGCGATAACTGCCTCAGACAAAAAGGTGATCTTCAGGATTACACAGAGCAGGCGCAGAAATATCTCAGCTGTGTTGTAAGAACAGGCGAACGTTACGGAGCTCATCATGTGGCGGATGTTCTGAGAGGATCCAAAGCGAAAAAAATTCTGCAGCTAAAACATGATGAACTCACCACGTATGGAATCGGCATGGAGTGGAGTAAAAATCAATGGATACAGCTCTCGAGGCTGCTCATCCGGCGGGGTTATCTTGAAAAAGATCCCGAACACGGAAGTCTGTTTCTAAGTGATGATGCAAAAAAAGTACTAAAAGGAGAAGAACGGGTTGAAGGAATTCTGGATCGTACACAAACATCAACCGGTGAGGATTCCCGTCCTCGTACAACCAGCGATGTGGAAAATAAACACAACGTGCACCTGTTCGAGGAGCTTCGGAAAAAACGAAAAGAGCTGGCCGATGAGCAGGACATCCCTCCCTATGTGATATTTCCCGATACCACGCTGATGGAGATGAGTTACTACTTCCCGCAGACTGAAGAGAGTTTACTTGGGATCTATGGAGTGGGGTCTTCCAAACAGAAAAAATATGGCGCCCATTTCCTGAAAATAATACGGGATTTTTCGGAAAAGAACGATATTGAAGAGCGTTCTCAATCCATTCAGAAAAAGGTGAAAAAGACCTCTTCCAAACAGAAGCACGATCTGGTGGGAGAGGAGTATAACTCCGGCAAGTCGATCGAGCACCTGGCCGAACAGTTCGGGGTGAAGTCCGTTACCATACTGAGTAATCTTAAAAAGTACCTGGATGAAGGAAATTCTATAGACCCGGCCGGCGTACTTGAAGCCTCAGAGCTGTCCCAGCGAAAGATCGACGAGGTCTACGCATCCATGAAGAAAGTAGGTCCGGAGATGCTCAAGCCGGTCTACGAAGACCTCAACAAAACCGTCGACTACAACGAGCTTCGAATCCTTCAACTGGCGTATATGGCGAAGAATGGGAATTGAAAGTCAGATCTTGTGAAGGGTTGAATTTATTGGGAGCAATTCGCAAAATAAATCAGAGCTCAGAACGATCATTTTTTGAACGCGAAGCGAAACGATTCCCGCGAAGTAAAACACTGCGGAAAATCCGCGTGACTCTTCGAGAAAAAAGAATTAACTTGTTACAACAAAGTTATAACATAATTCGGGCTCAATGGAAGCAAAAATCAGAAAAATCGGAAACAGTTCAGGCATCATTCTGCCAAAAGAGGTGATGGAGGAGCTGAACCTCAAAGAGGGGGATATATTAACCATTGAAAGAAAGGGAACGTCATTGGAGTTGCGCTCTGAAGATCCTGAGTTTGCAGAATGGGCTGAAGCATATCGAAGTGCAAACCGGGAATACAAAGAGGTGCTGAAAGAATTGGCTAAATGATCAAATTTTTAAAAATCGAAATGATTCTTTCATTTCATGACGATCAGATTAATCAATACGGAGGAAATCCTGGAATAAGAGATAAAGGATTGCTTGAATCAGCATTGGCACAGCCGGAAGCCAGCTTTGGGGGAGAGTACGTTCATAAAAATATATTTGAAATGGCGGCAGCGTATGGATTTCATATCTGTAAAAACCACC
>SKRK01000369.1 GCA_007118525.1 Balneolaceae bacterium | reverse complement strand
CTTCACTCCACTCAGAAGGTAACGCTTTTAAAAGGCTCTCATCCTTATCCCGACCGTAAATCACTCGAAGCAACGGAGCGATTAATAACATTTATTCAATCAATTCCATCCGGCTCTATTGTTCTTAACCTGATTTCGGGTGGCACCTCTGCCCTGCTTTGTAAACCGGCCGATGGGATTTCTGAGTCAGATTTAACCGGGGTTTATAAATTACTGGTCGCCTCAGGGGCCGCAATAGATCAGATAAATACAGTGAGAAAAGCCATTTCTGACGTAAAGGGTGGGAAGCTGCTTAAACACTATCAACACGTACAGCTTATCGACCTGATCATCTCTGATGTGCCAAACGATGATACCAGGGATATTGGCAGCGGGCCAACCATACCCCAGGAGATCTCTCCTGAAAAAGCAATGGATATCTTAAACAGCTACAAGCTTTGGGACGACCTTCCGAAAACGGTGAAAAGCCACATCAAAAATGGTGTCGAGAAAGAGAAGAATGAGGGGCGTCTTCGTACTGCGGATATCAAACAGCACCAGACGTATATCATCTCATCGGCAAGAATTGTAGCAGAGGAGACCGCGCAGCGGTTTAAAGCTGAAGGGTTTCGTGTAAATCTGGATAATTCGCCCTGGTCGGGCCCCATTGAACAGTTGGAGGATCACATTATGAGCAGCGTCTCTGACGAGATAGATAGTGCAACAGAATCCACTGCTTTCATATTCTATGGAGAGTGCACTGTGGATGTAAAGGGAGAAGGTAAAGGCGGTCGTAACCAGGAACTTGCTTTGCGAATAGCGAAAAGATTAAAAGGAGCAGAAAGAGAACTCATATTTCTGAGTGCAGGAACAGACGGGATTGACGGGCCCACAGATGCCGCCGGCGCTGTTGTGGATCATCAAACGGCAGAAAAGGCGATCCGGATGGGAGTAGACCCCGACGCATATCTTAAAAACAGCGACAGCTACAATTTCTTTAAAAAGACAAGCGGCCATATTATAACCGGGCCAACCGGCAACAATGTTATGGATTTACAGTTCTTTATAATCCCCTAAGAATTCTATTTTTTGGCATAAATGAGAATCAACCTCAATCCCAACAAATATTATTCGTAATTTTAGGACCTACAATGTTTTTAAAGTGAATAAAATATAAATGCAGCAGTTTACCCTTCAGCCGGAATCATCTAAGTCTCCCAAAAAACAAAATTTTCTTAACGAGTTAAACGAACAACAGAGAAAGGCAGCCGGCCACGTACAGGGCCCACTGCTTATTATTGCGGGTGCGGGTAGTGGGAAAACCCGCGTTTTGACCTATCGAATTGCACATCTGCTGCAACAACAGCATGCTCTGCCCCAAAACATCCTGGCTCTTACCTTCACCAACAAAGCCGCCCGCGAAATGCAGCTTCGTATTCAGAACCTTATTGGGGATAAGGCCACAGGGTTATGGATGGGTACATTTCACTCTATCTTCTCTAAAATTTTACGGTTTGAAGCCGAGAAGATCGGCTTTAAAAGTTCATTCTCCATTTATGATTCCAGTGATTCAGAAAATGCGATAAAACTGATTTTAAAAGAGCTCAACTTTGATCCTAAGGAGATCAGGCCGCGCACAATTCAATATAAAATCAGTGATGCGAAGAACCAGCTTATAAAGCCTGAAATGTATAAAGAGCGATTTGTTCAGAGCACGCTCGATGATATTACCGCACGGGTTTATGAGATCTATGTGGTTCGGTTGAAGCAGAACAACGCCATGGATTTTGACGATCTGTTAATCAAACCCATAGAACTTTTTGAAGAGCACCCGGATATACTGGAAAAATACCAGGACAGGTTCAAATATATCCTGATAGATGAGTACCAGGATACAAACAATGCTCAGTACACGGTAACCCAGATGCTGGCTAAAAAATACAAGAACATTTGCGTGGTGGGTGATGATGCGCAAAGTATCTACTCGTTCAGGGGGGCAGATATTTCCAACATCCTCAATTTCAAAAAAGATTACGAAAATGCTGTCGAAGTACCGCTCGAACAGAACTACAGGTCTACCAAGCATATCCTTCAATGTGCCGATTCTATAATAAAGCGGAATAAAAAACAGATTGAAAAAACCCTTTGGACGGACAACGACGAGGGAGACACGGTAACCCTACTCGAAAACTTTGATGAGCGGGATGAAGCTAATCGAATCGCCAACTACATCCAGGATTTGAATTTACGCCACGGTTATAAGAATAATAACTTTGCGATTCTCTACCGCACCAACTATCAGAGCAGGGTTTTTGAAGAAGCATTTCGCAGAAAAAATATTGCCTATCAGCTGGTTGGCGGTCTCTCCTTCTATCAGCGTAAAGAGATAAAAGACGTAGTTGCATACCTTACGCTGCTGGTTAACCCGGAGGATGAACAGGCGCTGCTTCGAATCATCAACGAACCCAGCCGTGGAATCGGCAATAAAACCCTGAACGATCTCTTAAAGCGTTCGAGAAATGCAGGCGAAAGCGTGTGGAGTATTCTGCAAAATGTTGAGTCGGCTGACCTGTATAAACCGGCCAAGGCCCGTATTGGTGAATTTGTTTTGATGATTAAGAACCTGAGAGATATGCTCGAGTCGGGCGCCACAATACTTGATGTAACCAAAAAACTTCTTGAAAAGAGCGGCTATCTAAAATCCCTTGTGGAAGAGAACAGCGCGCAGTCTCTTACGCGTCGCGATAACGTTCTGGAACTCCAAAACGCAATTGCCTATTACCAGCAGAATACGAAGAAGCCAAAACTGGCCAATTTTCTGCAGGAGATTACCCTGATAACCGACACAGATAAGTACGATGAGGATAAGCCGGCTGTTACGCTGATGACGGTGCATGCCTCAAAAGGGCTTGAATTCCCGGTCGTATTTATTGTAGGGCTTGAAGAGAACCTCTTCCCAATGGGTCCAAGAGAGGGTGAAGAGGCCAACTATGAGGAGGAACGAAGACTTTTCTATGTTGCCATCACACGCGCTGAAAAGCATCTTTACTTCAGTTTCAGCAAGCTCAGATATAAATACGGAGAAGAGCAGCGGCAGGCGCGATCCAGGTTTCTTGATGAAGTAGATGCCGGCGTTGTACGAACTGAAACAGGGGCCACAATTCATCAGAAAAGCATAGACACCGATTTTGATACGGCGGGGAACAGTGATACAGAGATAGAGTATGACTGGAGAACCCCTGCAAAGACTAAAAAGCCATCTTCATCAGTTACATATGAGTACGAATACGACGATGACCCGTTCAGGCCCGGAGTGCAGGTGTTACACTCCACATTCGGGCCCGGAAAAATCCTGCAGCGAAATGGATCGGGAAAAGATGTAAGAGTTGTTGTATTTTTTAAGAGCCGGGGACAAAAAACCCTGATGCTTAGGTCTGCAAAGTTACGTGTTATCAATTAGTTCTACGGACTGTACTCTTTTGGAAAATCTTAAATTCACACTGCTTTTATCGCTCCTGCTTTCAGGATTTCCGCTACTGTCGAGTGCCCAAATCTCACTCTCGGCTGAGAATATGGCTCTTGGTGGAGGGGGAACGGCATACCTTACCGGGTATGAAGCACTGTTTGTAAACCCGGCCAACCTGCTAATTCAGGAGAAGAATTATTCACTGCAAATCGCCCTTTTTCAGGGTGGGGCCTATTTTGATTCTCAACTGCCCATAGCCAGTTCGCGCAACAGGTTCAATCGTTATACCGGTTCAATTCAGCCATACGATGCAATCGCTGAAAACCGAATGATTGAAGATGGTGCAAGAGAAGAAATTCTAAACAGAAATTATCCAAACGATCGCCTATTTAGCTACCTGCAGTCTCAATCGGATCTGTATTGGTTTGGAATGAAATGGACGGGCGCCGAAAAAAGCTATGCATTAGCCTTGAGAAGCCGTGTTTCCAGCCAGTATGAAATGGGCCGGGGTTACTTCTCAAGCACTCCGGTTGATGTAAATAACGAGACGATTGTTGATCAATCCTTTCATCACAGCTACCAAACCCTGCATGAATTGTCTTTTGGCTATGCAGAATCTTTCACGTTTTTAAATGGCCTCATCCCCAGACTCTCTGAGTTCATCGTGGGTATAGCACCAAAAATTGTACTTTCCGGGCCTTACCTGGACGCCGAATACCTGAACCGATACCGGTATAATGAAGATATGAGTCAGTGGGTTCGTCAGACCGAATATAGCCAGAAAGGCAGCGGGTACTTCAGTGATCCCCACTTCAATCCACTGCAGAATCAACAATTTACTAATGCTCCAAAAGCTTCACTCTCCGACCTTCTTAAACCAACCGGAATAGGAATGGGGCTTGACCTGGGCATTACCTATCTCATCACATTTGGCAGTGACCTCTCCGTACTAAGGCGTGAAGATATGCCAACGGAGAAATCCCTGAGAATCAGCTTTTCCATTACCGATTTGGGAGCCATCTACCACTACCGGGACGCAGAAGAGTTCTCCGCACCGTTTCTCGAAGAAGATGCTGCAGAGCCGGGTTTACTTTCCGATCTCTATTTCCAGGGAGCACCCAATGAACACATATCCTTTCTGAGTCAGTTTAGCGACTCACCCTTTAACAGGGTAGATCAGATGTCACAGAACTCTTTCGAAACGCTTTTGCCAACAGCGCTGAATGCCGGTGCTCTTTTTCAGATCAATCGCCTTAAGGTGATGGGTGATATCAGTTACACTCTTACCAAAACCAGGTTTTCAGCCAATACTCCCGTTGCGCACCTTGGCATTGAATTACGTCCTCTCTCCTTTCTGCCTCTCAGGGCCGGTACACGGTTTGCACCAAATCTGCCGGGTTACTACAGTTTTGGCGCCGGCATTGAAACTACCTATTTTGATATAAGCGCAGGAGTTCAGCTCAAGAGCAGAAGTATTGGTCCTACCACAGAAATAATGGGAGCTTCCATGGTTGGTATAAAGTTTTATATTCCCTGAACTGATAACCTGCCCAACTGACAGGAACCTGATATCACATCACAAATTGGCAGAACACTTTTCAAAATTATGACGTTATGGTACCAGGTACTTCTTTGGCTGAGATTTTGCGGATCGGTAAGGAGAATGAATAACGAATAAAAATTTAACACAATTACATGTTTGATCAGCGATTTAAAATACAGACAGCATTTGACGATCAAAATGAGGGGTTTGATGATTTTGAACAGGCTATACCCCTGATGAGCGAAGAAGAGGAGAGAAAACTTACGGAATCGGCTATACCTGATGAACTGCCAATTCTGCCTTTGAAGAATACCGTACTTTTCCCGGGTGTTGTGGTTCCCATTACCGTTGGACGCGATCGTTCATTGGCTCTTGTTAAAGAGGCGTATGAAAGTGATAAAACCATTGGAGTGGTTACCCAAAAAGATGAATCTGTTGAAGATCCGGAACCGGATGATATGTACCAGTATGGTACGGTTGCACAGATCCTTAAACTGATCAAAATGCCTGATGGAAGCAAAAGCGTTGTTATCCAGGGCAAGAGTATCTTCAAGATTAATGAGTTTACCCAAACACAACCCTTTTTTAAGGCCGGCGTTACTGCCGTCAGGCAGGATATGGATATCAGCGGAGTTGAACTGGATGCGTCCATTCGATCCATTAAAGAGACCGCAAGCAAGATTGTAAATCTCTCTCCCAATATCCCTTCTGAGGCATCCATTGCCATTAATAATATATCGAGTCCATCTTTTCTGCTGAACTTTATCTCTTCCAACCTGCAGGTTTCCATTTCTGACAAGCAGCAGATTCTGGAGGTTAAAAAGTTCTCTGAGCGTCTCGATAAGGTTATGGAGTTTCTCAACAAAGAGCTGCAGGTATTGAACCTCAGTGAAGAGATCCGTTCAAAAGTTAAAACCGACATTGACGATCAGCAGCGCGATTTCTATCTTCGACAGCAAATGAAGGCGATACAGGAGGCTCTTGGCGAAGACAGCGAGCAGATGAGTGTTGAAAAACTCAGAACCCGGCTGAAAGAGAAAAAGGGAATACCCGAGGATGTAGTTGATACTGCAGAAAAAGAACTTCAAAGGCTCGAAATGACGCCGAGCTCCTCCCCTAACTACGGGATTATACATAGCTATGTAGAGTGGATACTGGATCTGCCCTGGGGTGACTATTCAAAAGATAAGCTCGACCTTAAACGGGCCCGGAAGATATTAGACGAAGACCATTATGGCCTGGAAAAAGTTAAAAAACGTATTATTGAATACCTGGCTGTCCTGAAGCTGAAAGAGGATATGAAAGCTCCGATCCTCTGCTTTTACGGCCCTCCCGGTGTAGGCAAGACCTCGCTTGGTAAGTCAATAGCACGGTCACTGAACCGTGAGTTTGAGCGCTTTAGCCTTGGTGGTATCCATGACGAAGCTGAAATTCGCGGACACCGAAGAACATATATCGGCGCCCTTCCCGGTCGTATTTTAAGAGCAATGAAGAAAGCCGGTAAAGGCAACCCTGTAATTATGCTCGATGAGATTGACAAGGTTGGATCAGACTTCAGAGGCGATCCGACATCCGCACTTCTGGAAGTACTGGATCCGGAACAGAACGACACCTTTACGGATAATTATCTTGAAATGGGATATGACCTGTCGAAAGTGATGTTTATTGCCACGGCAAACTCGCTCGACACCATACCGGCTCCTCTCAGAGACCGTATGGAGATCATAAACATCAGCGGATATACCCAGGAGGAGAAGGTACAGATCGCCAAAAAGTACCTCATTCCCAAACAGATCGAGGAAAACGGATTAACTAAGAAAAAGATCAAGATTTCCAATGCTGCCATAGAGAAAGTCATTGACGAGTATACCCGTGAAAGCGGCGTTAGGAATCTCGAGCGTGAAATCGGAGGCGTTTGCCGGAATGTGGCTGCCCGGATCGCCAGCGAAGAGATTGAGAGCATGAGTGTTGGCGTAAATGATATCCAGGATATTCTCGGCAAAAGAAAATACTTCTCTGATGTGGCCGAACGAACAACCGTACCCGGAGTTGCCACAGGACTGGCATGGACACCCTACGGCGGTGATATTCTCTTTATAGAGGCGAGCGTATCCAAAGGATCGGGTAAACTTCACATTACAGGGCAACTCGGCGATGTGATGAAGGAGTCGGCCATGCTTGCAATCAGTTATCTTCGAGCCCGATACAAAGAGCTCAGTATCCCTGAGGATGCCTTTAACTACTGGGATCTCCACATTCACGTACCACAAGGCGCCGTACCTAAAGACGGACCATCGGCCGGTGTTGCACTGCTTTCAGCTGTAGCATCCATCTTTACGCAGCGTAAGGTAAAGGGGACCCTCGCCATGACGGGCGAAATCACACTGCGTGGCCTTGTACTGCCGGTGGGTGGTATTAAGGAGAAAGTGCTGGCTGCAAAGCGTGCAGGCATTGAGAAGGTGTTTCTGCCCAAGAAAAATGAGAAAGATGTAGCCGAGATTGAAGAGGACGTAATCGGTAAGCTCGAAGTTGAATATCTTGAAAGAATGGATCCTATTCTTGACCTCATCCTTGAAAAAGAACCGGTAAACGATCCGGCTAAATTCTTTGACGTCCCCGAGTCACATAAAAAGACTGCCGCCGGCACCAACAGTAAAACCGGTATACAGGATAAGATTACCGTGGTAGATTAAATATACGGCGACAGTACAATGGATCGGGTGTTAACTGCAAAGG
>SKRK01000134.1 GCA_007118525.1 Balneolaceae bacterium | reverse complement strand
GACCACTCTGCCATCCCTCCTATAAATCCGTAGAGAAATTATCTTTGTAAAACAATCTGTCAGATAATACCCTTTTCTTTCAAAAAGTTATAACTATCATCTCAATTAATCTTCGAGTGCCGCTGCACCGGAAACAATCTCAGAAATTTCTGTGGTAATGGCACTCTGCCGAGCCTGGTTGTACTTCAATTTAAGTTCATCCCTGAGCTCTTTGGCATTTTCAGTAGCATTATCCATTGCGGCCATTCTGGCTCCCTGCTCAGATGCATTCGATTCGAGCACTGCCCGCCACAACTGCATTTTTAAATGAACCGGCAAAATCTCATCCAGAATTGTTTGTGCATCAGGCTCGTAAATATAATCAATAACCTGATTATTATCTTTATTATCATCAAGTTCGGCCAATTTTTGTGAATTAATCGGCAGAACTTCTTCTATCAACCTGTTTTGTGTAATAACCGTTTTAAACTCATTAAATGCGATGAGAACTTTATCATATGTGCTTTCAGCAAACTTCTCTATAGCCTCGCTCATAATCTCGGAAGTATCCTCATAATTCAGATTATCAAAAAACCCGGTATTTGTGTCAACTACGTGATAGTCTCGTTTCTTGAAATAAGCTTCAGCTTTCCTTCCAATTGTAATCAGGTGTAATGTTCCTTCTTTGTTGAACCGGGCGAACTCTTCAGCTATGAACTTTTCAACCTCTTTGAACAGGTTGTTGTTAAATCCGCCGCAGAGCCCTTTGTCTGAACCTACAACAATCATCAGAACCGCTTTGATTTCTTCGGGCTGACGCATAACAATATTATCGGTTCCTGCACCGGAAACCAGCCTGCCAACAACACTCTGCATTTTCTTGGCATAGGGCCGAGTAGCAACCATTTTCTGCTGAGCTTTCCTCAATTTCGCAGCTGCAACCATTTTCATGGCTTTTGTAATCTGCTGAGTATTCTCAATAGATGAAATCCGGTTTCGTATATCGCGCAGGTTAGCCATTCTTTATGCCTCTTCTCCCGCAATAAGTTGATCAATAATACTCTCTGCAACAGAAAGAAGCTCTTCACCAAAGGTATCGTCAAGCTGTCCTGATTGAGCAAGAAATTCCATCTTTTTAGAATATCGCACACCAACTGTCTCTAAAAACATAGACTCAAAAGCCTGAATTTCAGTAACAGGAAGATTATCAAACAGGCCTGAATTGTTCACCTTAAGCAGGGCTATCTGTTGCTCAACAGGCAGCGGCTTATATTCTCCCTGTTTCATCAATTCAACAGTTCGTTCACCCCGCTTTAGCTGACGCTGGGTTGCAGCATCAAGATCAGAGCCAAATTTCGAGAATGCTTCCAGTTCGCGGTATTGTGCAAGATCTAGTTTAAGTGTACCTGAAAGCTTCTTCATCGACTTCACCTGTGCAGAACCACCCACACGTGAAACCGAAATACCAACATCAATAGCAGGGCGGATACCGCTGTTGAACAGGTCGGTATCCAAAAAGATCTGCCCATCAGTAATTGAAATTACGTTCGTCGGAATATAAGCCGATACATCACCTGCCTGCGTTTCAATCACGGGTAGTGCAGTTAATGATCCGCCACCTTTCATCTTTGGAGCCAGCTCGTCAGGAATATTATTCATCATTTTTGCAACTTCATCATTCTCAATGATCTTCGCTGATCTCTCAAGAAGACGACTGTGCAGATAAAATACATCACCCGGATAGGCTTCACGTCCCGGTGGACGTCTCAGCAAAAGTGAGAGTTCACGGTAAGCTACAGCCTGTTTGGATAAATCATCATAAATAACCAGGGCATGACGGCCTGTATCACGAAAATACTCACCAATGGCGGCACCGGCAAAAGGCGCAATATAACGCATCGGTGCAGAGCTACTGGCAGGTGCAGATACAACAACGGTATAATCCATAGCTCCATACTCTTTAAGAGTACTTACGATATTTGCCACGGTTGATCCCTTCTGGCCAACTGCAACATATATACAAAAAACCGGCTTTTCTGAATCCTGAGTATATTTCTGATTAATAATGGTATCAATGGCTACGGCTGTTTTTCCGGTTTGCCGGTCACCAATTATAAGTTCACGCTGTCCCCTGCCAATCGGAATTAATGCATCGATCGCTTTAAGTCCTGTTTGTAGCGGCTCGCCTACAGGCTGCCGGTAGATTACTCCGGGAGCCTTCCGCTCGAGGGGTAATTCGATAGTTTCACCGGCTATTTCGCCTTTACCATCCAAGGGGCGCCCGAGCGGGTCAATTACCCTGCCCAAAACTCCATCACCCACTTGAAGCGAGGCAATGCTTTTAGTTCTTTTTACAGTATGGCCCTCTTCAACAACGTTAGATGATCCGAAAAGCACGATACCCACATTATCCTCTTCGAGGTTTAATACCATGCCCCGAACCGGCTTGCCTTCACTATCCAGTGAATCAGGCAATTCAACCAATTCTCCGGCCTGGACTTTTGCCAATCCATATATCCTGGCTATACCATCACCTACTTCTAAAACAGTACCCATGTCATAGACATCAGCTTCTGAATCAAAGCCTGTAAGCTGTTTTCGTAAAATGGCCGATATTTCGTCTGGTCTGACTTGACTCATTATTTATCCTAAATTTTTATTCTACAGCAGTCGTGAATTTAATCTTAAGCTGATTTAATTTATGCTTTACTGAACCGTCAATAACGGTATCAGCTATTCGAACGGTTAGTCCGCCTATCAGGTCTTTATTAATAATTACATTTAGTAATACGGATTTACCTGTAGCGTCCTCCAATTTATTCTTCAGGCTGGCCAGTTCATCTTTTTTTAACTCAAAAGCTGAGTTCACATCAACTTCTATTATGTTTTTATGCTCGTGGTAGAGCTCAATGAAACTTAGCGTAATACCATAGAGAAGATTTTCCCTGCCCTTATTAGAAAGTATGGTAATCAGATTTGAAGTCAATTCTTCAATTTTTCCTTCAAAAATTGCCTCTAATGCCGATTTTTTCACCTCTTTTTTTATGATGGGGCTTTTCAGAAACAGGCTTAGTTCAGAAGAATCTGAAATAGCTTGCTTAATCAAAAGCATATCATCTTTAATCTTTTCGAGGATTTTCTGCTCTATAGCTGTAATGAGCATTGCATTTGCGTATCGACGAGCAGCTTTAATTACCATAGATTACTAAATATGCGTTGAGAGATCTTTAATGAAATTATCAACCAGTTTTTTGTTTTTTATCTGATCTAATTCTGAATTCAGAATCAAAGTAGCTGATTTTATGGCCAGGTCAGCTACTTCGTTACGCAATTCAACAAGAGCTTTCTTTTTTTCTTGTTCAATGGTATTACGAGCGCTAACCAGAATCTTTTCAGCATCCTGCTTGGCTTTTTCGATCTTTTCTGTTCTCAACATTTCGGCATCTTCAAGTGCCTCCTTGCGAATCTTCTGGGCTTGGTTCTCCGCCTCTTTCAGAGCCTTTTTATTGTCTTTCGAAATTTGCTCAGCTTTCGCCAGTGCAATTTCGGCAGACTCTAAAGACTCTTTAATACGACTTTCTCTTTGATCAAGTGCTTTTACGATAGGCGGTACGGCGTACTTGCCCATCACATAAAGAAACAGAATCATTGAGACTATTACCCAAAAGGCAAAGCCGGTATTGAAAGAGAGAATTCCTCCCCCGCTTGCTATAAAGATCATTTCTGATTGTTAATTATACTGTGATTTGCAATGCGAGTAGCGCACAAACGATAGCACTGAAAAGAGCAACACCTTCAATGAAGGCTGCGGTAAGAATCATCGCGCCACGAATATCGCCTGATGCTTCCGGTTGTCGTGCAATACTTTCAACAGCACTTTTACCGATCATTCCGATACCAAGTGCGGCACCTATTGTGATAATTCCAGCTCCGAAGCCTGCTGCTAAATATACCATATTATTTACCTGTGTTTTTTTAGTGTTTGTAATTATTAGATCTGAACATCTTTGGTCATTGCAACAGATGATTCATGATCGTGATGATGATGCTCTTCAACTGCCATGCCGATAAATACAGCAGAGAGCAGTGTAAAAATGTAAGCCTGTAGTAAACCGATAAACGCTTTCAGAATGTAGAGTGCTGCCGTTAGTGCTACCCAAATAATACTAGAGCCCACGCCAATCATTGGGCCGAAAATCTCGGTAAAAATAAAGATCAATCCAAGTATACAGACAATCATAATCTTTCCGGATAACATATTGGCAAAAAGACGAACAGCTAACGCAAAAGGCTTTGTGAAAAGTCCCAGTATTTCAACCGGAGTTAAAATAATTCTCATTAACGGGTGCACACCCGGAAACATAAATACATGCTCCCAGTGATCTTTTGAGCCGTTAAACTGTGTAACAAAAAATGTAATTGTCGCAAGCGTTGCCGTTACTGTCAAATCTGCGGTTGCTGAAGCGCCCCAGGGTAAAAGCCCAAACAGGTTCATAAACGAAATAGCCATGAAGACAGAAAAAAGGTAAGAGACAAACTTAGTGTGTTTGTTGTCCGCTATATACTCTTTAGCTATATCGTCTCTGATAAAGACAAAGAATACTTCAAACAGATTCTGACCGGTACCCTTGGGTTCAGTGTCAGCCCCGGCTCCCTTTTTGTATTTGAAAGAAGCCCAAAATGTGATTAACAGCGTCAATATCATACCAAACCAAACAAAGAGAAGGTGCGATGTGATCGAGAAGTCAATTGAAACCGTTGCCCCATCTGCACGAATCATTGTACCATCTACCATCTGAAATTCACCTGACTCGATTGCCGACTGGGTATTTCTGTAGACATGCAGTCCGCCCTCAACTAAAAAGATACGCGGGAGATAAATTTTCTGGTTGAAAATTTCAAAATAGTCGTGATCAACCACTTTTCCCATCACGTCGATTACAGGTTCATTATTCTCTGATGAATCTGCTGCCAGCAAGTTAGGATTTAGCACCAATAAAAATAGAAGAGCAACAACAACGCGACGCACTATTTGGGTCATTACAACAGCTTATTTAACCGACTGGTTGGTTAGTTTTTCGTTCAGTATGATCATATCGATTTTAGAATGGAAAATATAAGAAATTAAGAAGCTAACAGTAAAGCTTAAATGATCAAATTTTCCGGAAGTTATTAATAACAAAAATAAGCCCAATACAATCAAGAAACGAACAAAAAGACCCACAAAGTAATACCGCATGATGTACTGTTCGCTAATCTTCTTTGTTAAAAGAGCCATTACATAGTGAAGTACCACTGCGAGAAACCCCAAAAGATATCCCGCTGCCCAACCGGACGATGCGTGAGACGGTAACAGCAAAAAGACCACAAAAAATAGTGCCGCAAAACTGATTAAAGCTATAGCTATTTTTGACTGGAAAGGGTTAGACATCTTTTCACTCTGATTTGTTTAACTTCCGGTTTAACCTTATCAGCATTACTACCAGCATAAGCATAGCCATCAATACACCGCCCAGGATAAACCAGGGACTTGTATCATATTTTGAATCGATCCAGAAACCAATCAGAATGGGTGCACCAATCGTAAATGCTATCTCGGAACCCAAAGTGAGATACTCAAGATACTTTTTCAGCTCTTTGTCTTTTAGCAAATTTACTTGCCTTCTTGTGTTTTAAATTTGGCAGATACCTTATTCTCCGCTTCATTCACTTTGGCTGTCACCTCAACACCCATGTGGCAGGAACCATTTATCTGGGCACCCTCTTCTACGACAAGTGTTTTGGTATAAATGTCGCCATTAATGATTGCAGTTTGGCGAAGATTCAGTTTGCCTGATACACGCAAATTACCCTCAATTTTTCCGGCAATATCGGCGTCTGTTATCCGCGCATCACCCTTCACAACACCGGTTGATGTAATGATTAATTTCCCTTTTGAAATTGCTTCGCCTTCAATTTTTCCGGCAATACGAATATCGTTTTCAGAGTTAAGAGTTCCTTTTAAATTGGTTCCTTCACTAATCATATTTAGCGAGGGTGATTGTGCTGAACTTGATCCATTCACTTTTTTTGCGGTTTTGTTGTTAAACATAATAATTGAAATTAGTTAATTAAATACATTTTCGGGTTCTGAGGTACACCGTTTCTCCATATTTCAAGATGCAGATGTGAACCTGAACTTAGAACGCCCCTGTCACCTATCTTTCCCAAAATATCTCCTTTTAAAATAAAGTCGCCCTTTTGTTTCGTAATTTTTGCACCGTGTTTGTAAACACTCATAATTCCATCGGCATGCTGCAGGTAAATAACATAACCATAGTTAATTCTCCAACCCGAATTCACTACCGTTCCATCAGCCAGCGCCCTGAACTCTGTTCCTGGACGGGCAGCGATGTCTATTCCATAGTGACCTTTTTCAGACGAATATTCCTGGGTCAGTGTTCCTGAAATCGGATAATTTGCAGGGAAATCCGGTATAGTGCCCATTCTGCCTGAAAGGATAATCTCATTTTGAGAAAGCATTTCATAAGCATTAATAGCTGGTGAGCTGCCTGCACGGCCTATGCTACCCTGACTGCCATTATCGGTAAAATCGGCCCGGTACTGCACATTAAACACTGTATCACGCGATGTTCGCAACACTTCTCTCATATCCTGCAGCTGCATATCCCTGGAGGCAAGCGAATCTTGCAGCGATGCAACGCGCTCGCTAATTTCCAGAACGTTGTTGCGCAGCGATAGATCCTGCTGATGCTGATATAGTGAACCTAAGGGTGTAGCAAAAAACATCACAATTGTGATTATAACTGATATCAGTACAACCAGAAGCCCTATTTTAATAATGTCGATAGAGCGCAGTTTGAAGGAGCTTGAACCATCCGGGTTATGTTCATCAAGTACTACAACCGTAACGTCGCCGTCACGCTCAGAGAATATTTTTTTAATGAAATCCCACATAATTAACTCAAATTGAATCGATTCATATATAAAAGAGAGTTACATGCAGGGTTTGTTACTGTAACAATTAAGAAACAGAGTAGTTTGGTGCCTCTTTGGTAATCTGCACCGAATGTGGATGACTCTCCCTGTAACTTGCAGCAGAGATCTGAACAAACTCAGCTTCCTTAAGTTCTTTTATAGAAGGGGAACCAACGTAACCCATTGCCGCTCTAAGCCCACCCACCATCTGGTGAACAACTTCACCCAAATATCCTTTATAGGGCACACGGCCTTCTATTCCTTCAGGTACCAATTTTCTAAGATCGTCTTCAACATCCTGAAAATAACGGTCTTTCGAACCTTTATCCATTGCGCTGATGCTGCCCATACCCCGATACGATTTATACTTCCGCGACTCATAGATAATGGTTTCACCGGGGCTTTCATCCACACCTGCAAACATTGATCCCATCATAACAGCGTCGGCACCGCCGGCAATTGCTTTTGGAATATCACCGGTCTGTTTAATGCCTCCATCGGCAATCAGGCCAATATTATTTTTGCTTGTAAACTCCGCAACCTCCATAACCGCAGAGAGCTGAGGTACACCAACACCGGTTACAACACGTGTGGTACAAATAGAACCGGGCCCGACTCCAACTTTTACAACATCGGCACCGGCCTCAACAAGAGCTTCGGCTGCAGCACGGGTTGCAATATTGCCCCCAATCACATTCAGATCTTTATACTTCGACTTGATCTCTTTAACCATCGCAATCACCCCGGCAGAGTGCCCATGGGCAGTATCTACAGTGAT
>SKRK01000097.1 GCA_007118525.1 Balneolaceae bacterium | reverse complement strand
GAGTACAATGTGGAGTGGCCCGAGCGTATAAATGAGCAGGGTCTGGTGCATGAAACCTCCGATTACAACCAGAAACTGCTGGTAGATATCATGAACAATGATCCCGAGGCAGCAATTATCTGCGAGCTTCTGGTAGACTATGACGAGGGACTCATGGAGTGGCGATACCGGCACGTTAAAATGGTGGAGCGAACCATCGGAACCAAACGCGGGACCGGCGGTTCAGACGGCGCCAAATATCTGCACCGAACACTTAACAATCCCATTTTCCCCGACTTGTGGGAGATTCGGTCGAGGTTTTGATAAAAGTCCCCCTTCGAAGGGGGATGTTTGGAGCGTTCAGCGAACAAACCGGGGAGTTGCCCGCGGACGCTACTTTAAAAATACTCACTATAAACTTCACTCATCACCTTTCATCCCCCATTGCCCCCTTCGAAGGGGGACACTTTATAAATAAGCCCGACACCTTCTTTACCCACCAATCCTCTTCAGCAACCTGCCCAAAAACTTATTGCCGTAAACCCTATTCACATGAACCATATCCGCAATCACAACCAGCTCCTTACGGCTTCTGGAAAAGGCTACGTTTAGCAAGCGCGGAACACTGAGGCCATTCTTCTCTTCATCAAGTGGGCGCACGGAGTAGTGCCGGATATTTCCCCGCTGCTGTTCGCCGCTCATTACCGTATCAAAAATGATGTAATCCTTCTCCCGTCCCTGGAAGGTGTGGATGGTGCCGACTTCCACATTTCTGACACCCGCATCATACAGGCGATTGCGAATATCATAAACCGCACTCCGAAACGGGACTATGATTCCGATCTGTTCCATGAGTATACCACGGCCGCCCATGTTTTTTACCAGTCGCTCCAAAACCTCCTGGTGAACCAGGTTTACAGGCTTGAATCCTCTCTCCCCAGATTTTTGTTCAAGGTATGGCCCATATTTGGATGTATCCACCAGGTGAAAAGCACGGTCTGAAACCTCATTGAGAGAGACCTCACTCTTCTTGCCGGTTTTAAGCCGCCCCTCATAAAAAACAGAGCTGATTACATCGGCCAGTGACGATTCGAGACGATACTGTGTGTCGAAAAACGAAGTGAATTCAGGGTTCCGGTCATGCCACCTGAAAAGCTCTTCACTTTTAGCCGCATTCGATACAGTGGTAAAGATATCCCGTTCCAGGAAATCGCGTGACTCGTTATCTGCTGTGAGCGCAATGGGTGGAAGCTGCATGGGATCGCCCACAATTACCATATGCCATTTTGCGTGAGATGCAAGAACCATGAGGTATGGCAGATTGGCCATCGAGCCTTCATCCACCACTACTGCATCAAAATCGAGATCATGAAAGAGGTCGGACGTACATACCTTGGCAAGGGTTGTGGCTACAAGTTGCTTTTTCCACAGTTCTGCACGGTCGCTTACCTGACTCAACTCTTCAAGCCGCTCCTCCAGCAGTTCCAGTCCGCCGGCATCTTTTATCTTCTGATCAATCAGCTTCAGTTCAAGCTCCTGGTTGGAAGTTGGTTTTTTGCCATTCTTAAACCTTTTTTCTATCGAACGCAGGGCGTCTTCACGTCGGCGCAACAGGTCGATCCATTCGCCCGCCTCCAGTTTACGCTCTTCAACTGTTTTATCGATCTGAACATCAAAGCTAAGCGGTTCAAGCCGGTCATCATTCAGTGCCGAGTCTCCAAACCGGGTGACCCTCTCCTGTTTGATATTGATTCCGATTTGATGCATCGCCTCTATCGCACTGAGCAGGCCTACATCAACGGCCCGGTTGGTATTGGATGCAAACAGTACTTTTTTACCCTGTTTCAGGTAGTTGGCAATGATATAACCGAGGGTGGCTGTTTTTCCTGTTCCGGGAGGGCCCCAGATAAACAGCGTCCGGCGGGTCATTGCCTTTTGAATGGCATCGAGTTGGGCATCATTTCTCAGGCCATCATCATCGATTTCGTCTGCACCGGGAACAACATCTCCATTGGGTGAGAAGAGCCTCTCCAGACGCTGGAATTCACCCTTCTCATCATCCTGTAACTTAATCACTTCAGAAAGTGTCCGCTTCAGGATAAAATCGTTTTCCCACTCTACATGCAGCTGATCAATCTTATCCCCAAGTTTCTCAGGAAAACGAAGTGTAATCACATTCTCCTCAAAAGTAACAGGATGAACCGTTAGCGACTTCCCGTCAAAAGTGGCCTTAATCTCTTCTGCAAACCGAATGGCAGGCTGATGCGTCTCAAATTTATAATCCGTGCCATCTCCGGTGCCCGTGCTGGCCCGCACTCCACTGAAAAGTATGTCGGTTGACGGCTTCTCTCTCACCGTCTCAATCTCTGATTCGAGAGCGGAAATGGCTTGTTTAATGAGAGTCGATATTTCTTTCATGGATCTGCTGGAGTGAAAAGGAAGAGGTCTTACCTGCTTTGAAAATTAATTTCAGTCGACCTCCAAATTAAGCCTTTATCCAAGAAGTGTCGACCCAAAATCTAAACTCATTTTACTTTTTCATTTTGATCTTTTTCGCCCTTTGCTTTACTGATCCCACAGCTCTGCACGAATCATCTCTGCGCTTTTCTCTGAGATTATGTACTGTAATTTAATCCTTTTCTTTTCAGGAACTCTCTGTTCAACAAGACGGGCGCTTGCAGGTGTATAGACAATCAGATCCGTATTTCGAACAAAGAGCGGAAGTGATTTTCCATAGGTTGCACCGGCCACAAAAGCACCCTCAAATTTCATCATCGTTTTTAATTCACTGATAATTTTGGGAATAGAATCCTCCTCAGCCGTCACCAGCCCTATTGCCTCAATTGCAGCCCGGTCTACCAGGGATAGAAGTACATCTGCATCGTAATGGAAAACGACCGGCATAATCCGGATGGAATCGCTCAGGCTTCGAAATTGACTCATCAGGTGAATGGGAACAAATATGGCATCAAAGTTAAACGCTTCATCGTAATCATTTACTGTAAGGATATTGCTCTTAACGCCGATCTGGTTTTTGATGGAGTCGGAAAGCAGTCTTGCGAGCTCTTTCGTTTCACCAACCGTGGCAATACTTTGTATCCGATCGGGCCACTCCATGAAGCTGATCTGCTCCTCAAATATGGCTTCAATCTCAGCCTCATCCAGTCCGTAGCCGATCAGCTCTTCGAGCATGGTCTGTACCTTTACCGTACCCAACTCCAGCCGTTCCGACTTGTCGAGTGATGTACTCTGACGGCTCACCACAAATCCCCTGCCCTGTTCGGCAACTATCAAACCCTCATCTACCAGACCGTGATACGCTTTCCTCACGGTGTGAAAGCTTGCACCAAGCTGACGGCCAAGCTCACGCGTGGATGGCAACAGCTCTCCCACCTGAAACTGTTTGGTAGCAATCATCAGGCGAATGCGGTCGGCAATATGTTTGGCAGAGTGTTTCATGGTGCGATGAAAGGTAGGGCTTGGCGGCCACTCTCGCCAACCCGAACAAAAAATTAAAGCCGGCAGCCAACACTCTTCTTCCTAAGCAAATAAACCGTTTAATAGGATTCATGACATAATCGGGTGATCCACTATTTTTGAGGGATTACCAGCACTTTTGCCCCTCTTATACCACCTTGTTTCAACTCCATTAGCGCCTTATTTGCGTTTTCCAGCGGATAAAGCTGATATTGTGGACTAATGCCATATTTCGCCGCTGCTTTCAGCATTTCGCTTACATCTTTCCGGGTTACATTGGCTACCGACTTGATCTCCTTTTCCATCCAAAGATCGCGTTCATAGTTCAGGTTCTGCAAATACTTCTTGTCGCCGGCCTCTTTGCGTATAGCATTGATAACCAGCCTGCCACCCGGTTCCAGGCTTTTTAATGCTTCCACAACAGGTTTCCATGCCGGCGTGGTATCTATTATGGCATGCAGTTTTTGAGGGGGATCTTCATCCGTATCCCCGGTCCAGGCTGCTCCCAATTGCATTGCAAACTCCCGCTCATCCGGATTCCTGGCAAAAACATATACCTCACTATCAGGGTACAGGTGCTGAACAAGGCGCAGTACCAGGTGCCCTGAAGCCCCAAAGCCTGTAAGGCCAAGTCGTTCACCATTCACCATTTCGGTGAGCATCAGCGATCGGTAACCGATGGCGCCCGCGCACAACAGCGGCGCTGCCGACTCATCACGTAAACCTTCAGGTATTTTATGGGCAAACCCGGCAGGCACAGTCATATATTCAGCATATCCTCCGTTCACATCACGGCCGGTAGCTTTGAACTCTTCACACAGATTTTCCTCCCCACTTTCACAGCGTTCACATGCACCGCACGCCGAATAGATCCATGCCACGCCAATTCGTTCGCCTCTTTGAAATCCTTCAACGTTATTGCCCTGCTTTTCCACACGGCCTACAACCTGATGGCCCGGCACAACCGGAAGTTTGGGCGGTGTTGTACGCCCTTCGATCTCATCCAGCTCGGTGTGGCACACTCCGCATACAGACACTCTGATCAGTAACTCATCGGGTGCGGGAACCGGCAGCGGGATATCTGCAGATCTCAGTGGAGTGGATGTTCTATTAAGATCTGATATTTGATGTATAAGCATGGCTTTCATGAAGGCCTCACTTTTAGTGATCGGTTCTCTCAGGTAATGTAATACAGAAGCCTCGTTTTCACCAATCCCAAAGCTGATATTAATCTTATTTGCTCCTCTCACCATTCAAATCGAGTTGCTCAATTCACTTCCGGATCAACGCAATAACCTCTTCATAAACCCGGTTCATGCCGATCTCCCGCACTCTCTCCTGTATGCTCTATGATGACTTTATTGAAGGTGTACTGTCAGATGTTCAACTCTTTCATGTAAAGGGCATTCTCACGTACGGCATCCATTGGAGTAGTCCCCGTATAGGCTTCCTGTTCTACAATAAAATACTTCATGCCATTCTCCTTTGCAATCGGCAGCAGTTCCGGAAAGTTGATTGTACCGTTCCCCAAAATCGTTGATTCGGGATCGTCTCCGTTGGCGAGATCTTTCACGTGACAGGTAGTAAACCGGTTCGGATATTTCCGAATCCACTCGGCAGGATCCTGCCCGGCCACTGCATACCAATAGATATCCATTTGGTGCTCAACCAGGTCAGGTTCGGTTCTTTCCATCAGCACCGTTTGGGGAATCTCACCGTCCATCTCTTCAAATGTGTATTCATGGTTGTGATAGGCAAATTTGACCCCTGCAGCATTGGCCTGCTCACCGATTTGATTGAACCTGTCGGCCATCTCTTTGTAATCGTCGAGGGTTTCCTGCCGGCCAATCCAGGGGCATATCAGATACTCAACTCCGATCTCAGCAGCTTCGCTGGCTTTGCGTTCAAAATCCTCAAAAACATTCTCATGGCTTGAAATCATGGTCATATCCAGCTCGTCCATAAGCTGTTTGAAACCGATATTGCCCATGCCCCAGTAGATCCCCATCGGCCCGGCGTAGCTTTCAATCTGTTTGTACCCAAACTCTGCAATCTGTCTCAATACGGCTTCCGGATCGTCGGTTATGATATCACGCAGTGTATAGAGCTGAAGGCCAAACGGAGAGGTTTCAAGTTCGGGAGAGGCACAGGATGATAAAAATGGAAGGGTTCCAAGTGCGGCTCCTGACATGAGAATTCCTGATGTTTTCAAAAAAGATTTACGTGTAATGTCCATGTGAGAAGATTTTTATATTTGTTCACAACAATCACTGAGAATAGTAAAGAAAAGTATTTACTGCAAAAACTGGTTATCTTTTTAACTTTGTCATCAACTTTACTTATGGATTCGCAACTTAAAATCATCTTTAGCTTACAGATTACAGCAGCTTTTATCCTGCTTTTGTTAGTCATCCATTTCGCCCTGGGTCTCTCCCTTTTGTTAAGTGCCGGGTTTGCAGCACTTGCAAGTGGAGTAATTTCGGCTTGGGGGTACTTGAGATATACCCGTCATGTAAAAAAGAGTGCGTCGAAATCATCCGAAGAGGAAGGGTAAATCCTGTAATTTTTCGCCGGTTATTAACCGGTCAGGCTGACCGGTTTACCTGGCAAGGCGTTTAAGTTCGCTTAACAGCAGGAGTGCTTCAATCGGGGTCATGCGCTCGGGATCGCTGGCATCCAGCTTGTTGAGGAGGGTTTCCATGTTTGGGTCCATCTGTGAGCCAAAAAGTGTCATTTGCGGAAGCTGACCCTGGGTTTCTACATGCTGAACAGCCCTTTTGGCGGCCTCTTTTTTTGTGGCACCCCGTTTGATGGCTCCGTTTCCGTCGTGGCTCACATCCAGGGTGTGGCTCTCCAGGTTTTTCAAAATCTCTTTGGCCCGTTCAATCACAACCTGCGGCAACCCCGCCATGTTAGCGACCTGAATCCCGTAGCTGTGATCGGCTCCGCCTCTTGCCAGTTTCCTCAGAAAGATCACCTTTCCGTCGTGCTCCTTCACCTGTACATTGAAATTCTTGATTCTGTCGTAACGGGCTTCCAGTTCGTTAAGCTCGTGGTAATGAGTGGCAAAGAGCGTTTTGGCGGCCACCTCCGGTTTGTTGTGGAGGTATTCGGAGAGTGACCACGCAATACTGAGTCCGTCAAAAGTACTGGTACCCCGTCCAACCTCGTCCAAAAGAATGAGTGATTTGGGCGTGGCGTTATTTAGAATATTGGCCGCCTCATTCATCTCTACCAGGAAAGTACTCTCTCCGGCAGCCAAATTATCGGAGGCTCCCACACGGGTAAAGATTTTATCCACCAAACCGATGGTGGCCTTCTCGGCCGGAACAAAACTTCCGATCTGTGCCATCAGCACGAGCAGGCCGACCTGCCGAAGAATAATACTCTTTCCCGCCATATTCGGCCCTGTAATGATCAGGATCTGGTACTCACTGTTGTCGAGATAGATATCATTCGGGATAAAAGGCTCTCCCGCCGGCAAAGTTCTCTCCACTACCGGATGACGGCCCTTCTTCACGTCTATCACATCATCGGTGTTCACTTCAGGACACACATAGCTGTTTCGGAAAGCAATCTCTGAAAAACTTTGAATGCAATCCAGCTCAGCCAGTGCCCGGGCAATCTGCTGCACATCATCGGCATACTCGGCTACATAGAGACGAAGCTCTTCAAAGAGTTCCCCTTCCAACGTTTTACTGCGGTCCTCGGCCGATAGCACCTTCTCCTCCACCTCTTTCAACTCGGGCGTAATGTAGCGTTCGCAATTAACCAGGGTCTGCTTTCGGATAAAGTGCTCAGGAACCTTGTTCTTGTGTGTGTTGGTCACTTCAATGTAGTAACCGAACACCTTGTTGTAGCCAATTTTCAGTGACGGAATCCCTGCCTCTTTAGCCAGTTTATCTTTGATTTGGGCGATGTACTTTTTGCCGTTTCTGGCTATTTCCCGCAGTTCGTCCAGATCATCATTAAAACCCTCAGCGATCATGCCTCCTTCGCGAATAGTTGCCGGAGGCTCTTCCATTAACGCATTGTTGATCCGTTCCTGAACTTCCACTAGCATTTTCAAACGGTCGTTGATGGAGTTAAGCAGCGGATTTTCAGTATTTCCGATCTGCATCTTCACGCGCGGAACCTGTGCAAGCGAAAGCTGAAGCTGCTTCAGGTCGCGCGCATTTGCCCGGCCTACGCTGATGCGGCTGATCAGCCTCTCCAGGTCACCCACCTGGCCCAATTCATCCCGCAGTTCCTCGCGCCGGTTGTGACCTTTTACAAGCTCAGCTACGGCTTCAAGGCGGTCTTCGATCGGTTT
>SKRK01000186.1 GCA_007118525.1 Balneolaceae bacterium | reverse complement strand
TCCACCCTTCGGATGCCTGCGGCAACCGAGGTCTCGTTAATAAACCTGAAATAGCCGATTTTGCCGGTTGCCGAAACGTGGGTCCCGCCGCAGAGCTCTACCGAGAAATCAGGATCAAATGTAATGACCCGCACCAGGTCTCCGTACTTTTCTCCAAAAAGCATCATTGCTCCACGATTTCTGGCTTCTTCAATTGGAACGTTTCGGTCTTCAAGCAGAGGAATATTCTCCTGGATCTTCTCGTTCACCTGCTCTTCAATGTTTCTCAGTTCGTCCGCTGTTATGGCCTCGAAGTGAGAAAAGTCGAATCGAAGACGATCGGGCGCCACCAGCGACCCTTTCTGCGCAACGTGCTCGCCCAGCGTTTGGCGCAGTGCCGCATGCATCAGGTGCGTGGCAGTGTGGTGCTTTTCAATCTCTATACGGCGATCCGAATCTATTTCGGCAGTCCATGTACCCGAAAAATCGGATGGAAGCTTGTCGACCAGATGTAAGTGACCGTCAGGTGATTTTTGCACGTCCAGCACCTTCAATTCCGTTGCGTTTTTTTTCAACATACCGGTATCTGCAATTTGCCCCCCTGCCTCAGCATAAAAAGGAGTTTTATCAAGCAGCAGCAGCGGCTTTCCATCACGCTCTGAGACGGCGAGAATTCGGCACTCAGTTGCGTGCTCATCATAACCTACAAATAGAGATTCTCCTTCATTAATTTTTTCCCAGCTCAGATCACTTTTCTCTGAAACCGAAAATTTTCCGGCCGCCCTGGCGCGCTCTTTCTGCTGTTTCATCAATTCATCAAAGCGTACCGTATCTACCTCAATGCCTTTTTCCCGAGCCATAAGTTCAGTCAGGTCGATCGGGAATCCATACGTGTCGTGCAGTTTGAATGCATCATCACCCGACAATTTATTCGATCCGGCAATCATCGAATTAAAAAGCTCAATTCCCTGGCCGAGAGTTTTTAAAAAGCTCTTCTCTTCAGCTTTAATCACATTCTGGACGTACTCCATCTGAGCGTGAAGTTCCGGGAATACATCCCGGAATTGGTTTGCCAGAGTAGGAACCAGTTTACTCATAAATGGCTCTTTGAACTCAAGCCGGTCCCACCCATATCGAATTGCCCGACGCAGAATACGCCTAATCACATATCCGCGGCCTTCGTTAGAAGGTGAAGCCCCGTCGGCAATTGAGAAGCTCACAGCACGGATATGGTCGGCAATCACACGCATTGCGATATCAATGGCCTCGTCATCTCCATAGGTTTTTCCGGCCATTTTGCCAATTTCCTGAATCACCGGCTGAAATACATCTGTATCGTAGTTCGAGGTTTTGCCTTGTATCACTGCACATACCCGCTCAAACCCCATTCCGGTATCAACGTGCTGAGCCGGCAGTTTTTCAAGTGAACCATCTGCCAGGCGATTGAACTGGATAAATACCAGGTTCCAGATCTCCATCACGCGCGGGTCGTCCATGTTAACGAGAGTAGAACCCGGAGTTTTTTTCCTGTCTTCATCACTTCTCAGATCGATATGCAGTTCAGAGCAGGGACCGCATGGACCGGTTTCGCCCATCTCCCAAAAATTATCCTTCTTCCCGAATTTCATTATATGATCGGGGTTGATAGATGTTTTCTTTGCCCACAGCTCGGCCGACTCATCGTCAGGCGGCAGTCCGTCCTCTTTATCACCGCCAAATACAGTGGCATAAAGGCGATCTGGTTCCAGCCCCCAACGGTCTACCAGCAGCTCCCAGGCCCACTCAATGGCCTCCTCCTTGAAATAGTCGCCGAACGACCAGTTTCCAAGCATTTCAAAGAGAGTGTGATGGTAGGTATCATGGCCCACCTCTTCAAGATCGTTATGTTTACCGCTCACACGAATACACTTCTGTGTATCGGCAGCTCGTTTCCAAAGCTTCTTGTTTTCAACCAATCCCTCTTCTTCTCCAAGAAAGACCGGCTTAAACTGGTTCATGCCTGCATTTGTAAAGAGCAGAGTGGGATCGTTTTTAGGAACTACCGGGGCACTGTCTACGATGAGGTGATCTTTCTCTCTAAAGAAATCGAGAAACTCCTTCCGGATCTGAGCCGATGATTTAACTGGCATAATGCTGTTATGTAAACTTTTATTTTTTCTGAAGCCTTAAAAAATAGAAAAAAAAGCCGTTAACCTCACCTGTTTATTGATAATTTAAGCCAAACATACAGGCAATGTGAAACCGGATTCATTCGTGCAACTCTTTATCGGGTCTGTTCACTATATTGGAACCGGAATGAAACCAAATCAATGATTCATGAAAACCATTTTCAATTACTTCTTCAGAGGGCTGCTCTTCATATTTCCTCTTTTTGCAACATTTTATGTAATAATCCTGCTGGCCAACTGGCTGGACGATTCATTCTCTTCTCTCTTATATACATGGCTGCCGGTACAAATCCCCGGGCTGGGTATTATCACTGCTTTTTTTATGATTGTGTTTCTGGGTTTTATGATCACAAGGGCGGTCTCAAAACCACTCTTCACCTATTTTGAAGAATTTGTAACCAGGATTCCGATCATCAAAATTCTCTATACAGCGCTGAAAGATTTTACCGAGGCTTTCGTAGGCGATAAAAAGAAATTTAACCGGCCGGTTATTGTTTCTCTTGTAGATGGAGTAGACAGGGTAGGATTCATAACCGAAGACGACCTCAGCCTGCTCAAGATTCATAACCGGGTAGCGGTTTACTGTCCTCACTCCTATAATTTTTCGGGCAATCTATTTTTAGTAGATCCAAGCCGGGTAAAACCACTTGATGTTAATCCAACAGACGCCATGAAGTTTGCCGTTAGCGCAGGTGTAACAAATATACATATAGAAGAAGAGAATTAAATAATACCATGATTCAAACTCCATTTTCAAAGCAAGAGCAAGAAGAGATACGCTCTAATTTCAGTCATACCCGAAACGGTTACATCTACCTGAACCATGCCGCCATAGGACCCATTTCCAATCGAGTTCGCGGCGCAATTGACTCATTCCTGGATGAGCGCAATAACGGGCCGGTTGAAAATTTTGAGCACGCCATGAAACTGAGTGATGAAACCAGGAGCCTTATCACCAGATATCTGAATGCGCCTTCTTCATCACAGATCTCCTACATGGGTAATACATCAGAAGCGATCTCTGCCGTAACCGAAGGGTTTCCCTGGAGTGAGGGCGATGAGGTTATCCTGAACAGTATGGAATTTCCTACCAACGTCCAGCCCTTCCGAATTCTCGAAAACCGGGGTGTTAAAACGATATACGTAAAAGCCAAAGAGAACACCATTACTGCGGATATGCTGGAGAGCGCCATCACGCCCAGAACAAAAATGATCTCTATAAGTGCCGTTCAGTTTCTGAGTGGATTTAGAGCCGATCTGAAAGCTATTGGGGAGCTGTGCCGGGATCGTAATATTTTCTTTGTGGTAGATGCCATTCAAAGCCTTGGTGCTTTTCCAATTGATGTTCAGGAGTGCCGGATTGACGCCCTTGCGTGTGGCGGGCATAAATGGCTGATGAGCCCGCTTGGTTTTGGATTTCTCTACCTTTCAGAGAGACTGGCCTCTGAGCTGAAGCCGTTCAGAACAGGGTGGCTCTCGGTTGAAGAACCCTGGGAGCTGTTTAATTACAACCAAAAGTGGCAGCCGTTATCCGGGCATCTTGAGGTTGGAACTCCAAACATGCTGGGTATTGCCGGAATGGGAGCATCCCTTAAAACATTATTTGAGTACGGCACCGATAAGATATTGCTGCAAATTCAATATCTTACACAATATCTGATTGACAGGCTGAAGGATGAACAGTCGGTTTCTATATTTTCTCCAACCGGCCTGCAAAATCGTTCGGGTATTATTAGTTTCACCATCAATAGTGATTTAAATGCTGAGGAGACGATCTTAAAACTGATAGAGAAAAAAATTACTCTCTCCGTTCGTGAAGGAGTATTTCGGATTTCACCCCACTTTTATAACACAAAAGAAGAAATCGAAAAGGCTTTAGAAGAATTGTTCTAAATGATTAAGACGATACTTGGAGACATATGGGATTTGGTCAAGCGTACGTTCAAAAAGGCGGCTGAAGACGACATTATGACTCAAGGTGCGGCAATTGCCTTTTACACCATCTTCTCTATTGCCCCGCTTTTTGTTCTTATTGTCTCTTTGGGAAGTATATTTTTGAGCGAAGAGATGGTTAGTGAGCAGATCCACGATTTATTGGGTGATTTCATGGATCAGGATGCCATCAATACACTGGGTGAATTTTTGATTGCACGCACGCAAGACGGTGCAGGCTTTCTTACATCTTTAATCGCGCTGGGCACGGTAATTTTTGGTGCGACAACGGTTATCAATCAGCTGAAAATCACGCTTAACCGTATTTGGAATGTGGGAGAGATAAAGATCAATTCAGTATGGCATTTTCTGCTGAATCGTCTTCTCTCTTTCGGTATGATTATCATCTTTAGTCTGCTGCTGATCTCTTCACTGCTGGCTGAAGCTCTGATCGGAGTACTGGCCGGGGTGCTTATCAGTTTTATGCCCGAATTCCAGATTGCTATTCTTCGGATTGCAACTCAGTTTGGAACCGTTCTCTTTGCTGTTATCTTCTTTACGCTCATCTTTAAAATATTGCCCGATGTGCATGCCCGATGGCGTGATGTATTGATAGGTGCCGTGGTGACGACAATCTTATTCCTGATCGGCAAATACCTGATTGGCTATTTCTTTTCAGCCACCGGAATTGAAGCAACCTACCGGGCCGCAGGTTCACTTGTGATCTTCGTTGTCTGGGTCTACTACAATATTCAGACAATTCTACTCGGAGCTGTTTTCACCCAGGTCTATACAGAAAAATTCGGAGGCCGGATTTTGCCATACAAATTTGTCTCATTGAAAAACTTCACGATCGCTTCACCCGAAAAAGAGAAAGAATAACGTGAATTCGTAATAAGAAAGTGACAACCCACTCTGAGTATTCGGAACGCGGCCGTGTTGAGTGTTCTCCGCCGGCCGGCGTATCACGTTAAGTGTGCTTCGCACGTAGAGTATTCGCTCACGCTGTTTGAATATGTTTAATAAACCTCTTCGAAGGTGCGAACAGATGGCTTTACGAATTTTTTGAAATCGCCGCGTGGAATGTCATTCAGATTTTCCGGCAACTCTTTTTTGATTTCGACATAATCACTGAGGCCCTGCTTTAACAATTCAAGGTAAATCCCGGATTCCATACCCTTTAAACCGCATATGTAAACCAGTGTATTATCCTGTCTCAGAATCGGGTAGAGAAGTTCCTTTTCATCTTCTATTTTTGTCTGAACGTAGTATTTCGAACCATCCGGCCGGCGGTCTTCCCGGGAAATATTTGGCAGGTAATGGAAGTTTGAATGCTTTTGATCCATTTCATTAAAAAACGCGGGATAGAGAAGGTCGGTCCTGTAAGGGCATCCAAAGATAAGTGCACACTCATTTTTATAGTCTCCCTTTTCAAACAGTTCCATAATCATTCCCCTGAATGGTGCTATACCGGTTCCGGTTGCAAAAAACAGATAGTTAAAATCTTCTGCATTCTCCGGAAGCAGAAACCGGCGGCCACTCGGGCCGGTCATTTTCACCTTGTCTCCGGGTTTTAAATCCGAAAGATAATTGGAAGCCACACCCAGATAGATCTTCTCTTCAAACTCCTCGATAGTCCGTTTTACCGTTGTTGAAATCAGGTGTGGTTTTCCTCTCTCACCCGATGTTGGTGAGGATACAGAATAGAGCCTGAGTTTATGCTCGCGGCCTTTAGAATCCTGCCCGGGCGGCAATATACCTATCGACTGCCCTATTCTTACTCTGTTTTCAAGGTCAGTACCCGAAATGTCAAATGTGATATGCCGAACAAAGTTAGGGCTCGCCTCCAGGGTAACGACATAATTTTCCACCACGGTTACTTCCACCGGATTTTTTGGAGAGTAGATATTGAGTTCAACTTCTGGAAGTTTTATTTCTGCCATTGGGTTTGAATAATTATCTGTGTTTCGATTATCAGTATATGCTTTAGTAAAAAAACTAAAGCGGGAATTCAATCATTTCATCAAACAGTTCACTGCTGAACTCTATTGAGTGTGATGACATTAAAATAAGCCTATTCTCTTTTTTTGCACGAGCAATCATTTCTGAAACAACTTTCCGGGTTGCCTGGTCGAGCCCCCTCAATGGTTCATCCATAATCAAGATTTTCGGCTTAAGTATAAAAGCTGCTGCAATCTGAGTTTTCTTTTTCATGCCGGTTGAGTAGGTGCCTATCTGTTCGTTCCTTTCAACCAATGCAAGATTATCAAATATATTGTCGATCTCATCCGCAGAACTATCACTCCATAGTTTTCTGCTTCGTAAAATCCACTCCAGCATCTCAACAGCTGTAAGGTGCTGGGGAAGGGTCTCTTCGTCGTGGACCAGTCCAACTGATTCCAAAAATTTGCCGGGATTTTCGTGAACATCAATTCCCTCAAACAAGACCGTGCCGTTTGTCGGGTAGGAGTTTACGGAAAGTATTCTCAAGAACGTGGTTTTACCCGATCCATTCGGGCCAAAAACCCCGATACATTTGCCGGCATCAAACCGGTTTGTGTAATCCGTAAAGATCGGTTTACCGGGTTTATACTGTTTGGTCAGGTTTTTTATTTCCAGCATATCTTCTATTTAAAATCTCTTTTTAACTGTACAACTCCAATGGCAGATGTAATCATTGCGCTTATCAAAAAGAACAGTGTAATCAGGAATTGTTCTCTGAATCCGGGTATGCCGAAAACAAAAAGCTGCATATTCATGCTCAACAACAGCGGAACCAACCATCTTAACTGCATCCAGAACCGGGTAAAAAACCAGTTTGTACCCGAACCTACCCATCTTAGCAGCCACCCGGGCGCCATGCTGTTTTGCATAGACAACATTACAAATAACTGGTGTGCGAGCGCAAACAGGATCCAAAGAGCCGTCATAAACTCCTGTTCAGGCCGCTGGTAAGCAATAAACCATATCAGGAAATGCCCTACAGCCACCACACGCCCGGCCGGTATTTTGCGGTCGAGCTGCTGCATAAACTGCCACACATTAGCCCTTATCGACACAGGCACCCACCAAAGTTGTTCCACTTTTCTGCGTTCCACAACGCTATCACCCTGCAGGTCTGATCCGAAAAATTCCCTGAAAAAGGCATTGGTAGAGTAATAATTTTTTTCCGGGTTTTTTTTCAGTTTATGAATCATCACCCAGCCGGCGAGCAGAATTAAAAGGGCCGCTATGATCTCATAGTGCGAGCCAAGCCAGCCGTAGAAAATTGACCCTGCAACAATGGCAATCATTCCGGCAGCGGTAATAATAAGCGTGTTGATGAGGCTCGGAATCGATCCGGGGTCGAGCGGATATTTAAAATAGTCGGCTAATTTGCGCCGCATATCCCTCCCCTTTTCCGACTCCTGCCAGAATTGTGAATCAGGGCCGCTTTTCAGATATCGGGTAATGGAAATTAGGTTGAGACCTATAAAAAATGTGGCTGCAAATATCATATAGAGCCCTTTTGTGACAAGATTCTCAAAAGGGGTGTGTATATCACCAAAGGCCAGTATCAGAAAAAGAACCAGCATTGGCCAGTAGTAATCCGCCATTTTGCCGAGCAGGTAGGCGATCAACCCGGCTCCTGAAATATTGCCAAGCTGAATGGAGGATACGTTTGAATCCGGGAAGAGCATATAAGGAGTTGCAAAGGCGATGAAACCGGAGAGAG
>SKRK01000248.1 GCA_007118525.1 Balneolaceae bacterium | reverse complement strand
TCCATGGTATCCGGGCTTATACCTACTGCGGCCCCTACCCTTAACCTGCCCATTTCATCCTTGCAGGCGTTGGGAAAGTTCATTTTTTTCTCAATGTCTTTAAATGTAATCAACCCAACTAAGATATTATTCGAATCTACAATAGGAAGCTTTTCTACTTTATACTGCTGCAGAATCTCTTCGGCCTCTTCCAGGTTGGTATTCGCTTTTGCAGTGATCAGGTTGTTGCGGGTCATAATGGTTCCCAACTCCTTGTCTACATAGTGCTCAAACCTGAGATCCCGGTTAGTAACAATTCCAACAAGCCTGTTGTCGGGTTCAACTATTGGAATTCCCCCAATCTTATGTTTCTTCATCAGCGCCCGGGCATCTTTTACCGTTGCTGTTGAAGGCAGCGTAACAGGGTCTACAATCATTCCACTCTCGCTCCTCTTAACCAGCCTTACATGCTCAGCCTGATCTTCGATCGACATGTTCTTGTGCAGCATGGCTATCCCTCCTTCACGCGCCAGCGCTATCGCCATACGATATTCCGAAACTGTATCCATCGCAGCACTAATAATGGGCACGTTAAGTGTTAATGTGGGGGTTAACTGTACTTTGGTATCAACATCGCGTGGTAAAACCTGAGAGTGTGCGGGTACTAAAAGAACATCATCGTAGGTTAACCCCTGTCGGGTGATTTTGGAGAAGGGGGAGTTATTCATGGAAAAAATTCGCTTCGTTTACGTTTTGGTAAAGATAACAAATCATTCAGAACTTCTTTACCCCGATTAGGGATTAATTCACATCAAGCCGTTTACCTTTAAAGCCTGTGCCGCTGTATCCAGTGTACACACACCGTCGATATAACTGTTTACCCAAAAATCAACGCTTTCACGCCTGCGCTGAATATGCGGGCAATTTGTTGAATAGTTTCCGTGAAGCTCATCAATATACCCTTTAACATCCTCTTCGATGTTAAGTTTGATTTCGTTGGGCAACTCTTCCCAGCCAAGCATGGCAAACATCTGCTCTATCTGAAGATATTCGGCTTCCGCCTTATGAAAGATGGAGAAAAGAAGCGGCTCGGCTTTGAATGAAGTGGTGGTCTTAATAGCTGAATTATTCATTGTGATCAGGTTTGTTTTAATGTTTGATCACAATTTACAAGGCGGGTGTGACAACTAAGTGTCACCCCTAAAAAAATAATTTAAAACTGAATAATCCTGCTGTGACCTGCATTAAATGGAGAGAATAATACCCTAGTGTTAAGTCAAATATGAAATGTCGGTCAAAACCTCAGCACCCACTGCCCCTAAGGGATGCCTATGGGGGATCTGACAGCGTTGCTTTGGGATCGCGCATAGGTGAAATCCGTGATTCAGGGTCGGTGGACTTTTCGCCAACGCTGACAGAAACCCGCAAAAAGCGCGGGAATGCTGTCAGGTTTCAACCGTCACTTTAAGATTGACTTAACACTACAGGCCGGCACGCTGAAATATTTCATCCACCCTTCGGGTGTGATAATTCAAATCGAATGCGCTTTCTATCTCTTCGGGTGACAGATTATTTTGGATGGTAGTATCCGCCTCTACCAATTCACGAAACGCTCTTTTCTCCTCCCACGCCTGCATCGCCAGCGGCTGAACCCTGTCGTAAGCGGCTTCTCTTGACAAACCTTTTTCAATAAGCATCAAAAGAAGTCGCTGTGAGAATACCAGCCCGTGTGTCTTCTCCATGTTCTCTTTCATATTCTCAGGGTATACCATCAATTTTTCGATCACACCCGAAAAGCGATGAAGCATGTAGTCGAGAAGAATGGTGGCATCCGGAAGTATAATTCGTTCAACGGATGAGTGAGAGATATCTCTTTCGTGCCAGAGAGGCATATTTTCATAGGCTGAAACCATGTATCCACGCAATACACGGGCGCACCCTGTAATATTTTCAGAGCTGATTGGATTACGCTTGTGAGGCATGGCTGATGAACCCTTCTGCCCTTTGCGAAAAAACTCTTCGGCTTCACGCAGTTCTGTACGCTGAAGATGGCGAATCTCCACGGCGATCTTCTCCAGGGTGCCGCCAATCACCGCAAGGGTGGCCATGTAGTAGGCGTGCCTGTCGCGCTGAAGAGTTTGAGTGGAAACAGGTGCCGGGCTTAGCCCGAGCAGCTCACAGGTTATTTTTTCAACCTCGGGCGGAATATGAGCGAAAGTTCCTACCGCCCCTGATAGTTTACCAAACTCAACATCAGCTGCAGCTCTTTCAAAACGATCCATGTTACGCTGCATTTCAGCATACCAAAGGGCACATTTGAGGCCAAAAGTTGTAGGCTCGGCGTGCACGCCATGCGTGCGTCCCATCATCACGGTTAGTTTATGCTCGTGCGCTTTATCAGCCAGGGCTTTATTAAACCGATTAAGACCGGTTCTCAGAAGTGTATTTGCCTGTTTCAAGCGGCAACCATTGGCTGTATCCACAACGTCTGTGGAAGTAAGCCCATAATGAACCCATTTCTTCTCCTCGCCCAGCGATTCGGAGACCGACCTTGTAAATGCAACTACATCGTGACGGGTTTCCATTTCAATCTCTTTAATGCGATCAATATCAAAAGTCGCATTTTTATAGAGTTTCTCAACATCCTCTGCGGGAATTTTCCCGATTTTACTCCACGCCCTGCAGGCTGCAAGTTCAACGTCGAGCCAGGCTTGAAAATGGTTTTGTTCAGACCATATGTCGGTCATCTCTTTTCTCGAATAACGCTCAATCATAATAATTTCTACTGTACAGGTATTTTGATATAGGTTCCGGCTCTGATAACATCATCCATGTAAACCTGATTCATAATTGCCACGTCTTCTGCTTCGATATCCATAGGCAGTTGTGATGGCAGTAAGTTACCGAACCGTGTATCTGTTTCAACCCGGGTAACTCGTAGGCGAACCGGTTCTATATCCAGAATGCGCTGGTCGGTTAACCGGTCGAATGCATTTGTTACGGATGAAAATGTGGTGCTGTAGCGTTCAAACTTTGCCTGTTCTGTATAGTTTATAAAGCGGTACACCTTATTGTCATATTCAACTGCATAGACATTCACCCCAAGTGTACCCCCCTCTTGCTGCACTGTGAAATCGGCTTCATATGCCGGCCACTGTCCGCTGCTTTGAGTTTCAGCCTGACGCTGAAGTACAAAACCATCCTCTGCAATTAACTGCTCAACTGACTGCCGGGCTGTTGTTGATTCAGAGTCGATTCTTAAAATCATGATTGCATCCCCGTCCGGATTCACATACACCACCTGGGAGGGTTGGTTAATTACGCGCCATCCCTGTGGAACAGGAAACTGAAACTTGAGATCCGGATGAACAAACCGGTTTTCATCTACAAAACCATTCCTGGGGTTCTCTCCGTAAATAATACCATCGAGCATCTGCATATATGCTTCGGTGTTTCGGATGGTTTGTTCGTAACCTTTCTCTTTCCACTCATCAGCCAGCCTGGGTATGGTAGTTTCCCTTTCTCCTGGATTGGGGTGGCTTGATAGCATGTTTGGAATAGACTGGCCCGATTTTTCTGACATTCTCTTAAGGCTTGTAAAAAAAGCCGCTCCTTCTGCCGCAACAAATCCGTTCATCGCTGCATACTCCACGCCAAGGCGATCAGACTCCCTTTCTGCATCCCGGCTATAGCTAAGGAAGAGAAACTGCGCTGCCTGGCTGCTCAGATTTAAAATAGTTTCACCGGGCAGACCAAGCAGTTCCTGACCCAGAATTGCCCCACCGATTATGGCAACCTGACCTATGGTTTGCTGCAAACCTCTCTGCGACGCATGGCGGGCGGCAACGTGGCCAATCTCATGCCCCTGCACTACGGCAAGCTGTGCCTCATTGTTGAGATGAGCCAGTAAACCTCTTGTTACGTATATATATCCTCCCGGCAATGCAAAAGCATTTACCACCGGGCTGTCTAAAACACGAAATGTGAATTCGGCCTCACGAAACTGCCTTGCTGTATCTTCACGCCTCATATGGCTTACTGCGAGCACTTTCTCACTTAAATCAATTACATATTTCTCTATTTCAGAATCATCATAAATTCCATATTGCGAGACAATCTCCCTGTCAACATCCTTGCCTATCTGAATTTCCTGTTGCCACGAATAGGCAAAAGCTCTTTTCTGTCCGGAAACCGGATTTTGCTGGATTACGCATGATGATGAGACCACCATGAATGCTACAAATAATACGATATGTGATGTTATTCTCTTCATAATTACTAAACTTGGTTTAACATAGCAAAAGGTACAATTTTTTACCGGTATTAGTCGATTTTATATATTACTTATACCTTGGAAGGTCTTACATAATTATCAGATCTTCTTCTCCACTCATTTGCTCAGTTAACATTTTCAAATGCTTGTAAATCAATATCATCGAGTACGAGTCGAGTGCACAATAGCGTTTAAGCTGTTCAGGTAATTCTGCAGATTCTTCTTTCGTCAGGAGGTCACTCTTCATGGATATGTAAGCATGCATTGCGTTTTCACCATCATCAATCGCGGTCACATCATCCTGAATCTGCTTGTATGGGTTGTTACTTTTCGTATCATCTTCCGGAAAAAGATTAATCTCCTTGTCGAAAATCCTAACCGTTTTGTCTGTGTTGTGAGAATTTTCTTTCTGCCACTTTAAAATACTTTTCAACACCTGCTTTAGCCCCAGGCTTCCCTCCAGTTTGGAGCTGAAATATGCATCACGGATAAGACTGCTTATATCATAAAACCGGTTATCTTTTGAACTATTGCCTCCAAGTAACCTCTTTAGCCTGTCAATCTCATTTTCATTTTTCATGGAATTACGTTTCATCTCCGCCAGCAACTGTCGAACTCCTTGCACTTCAAATGGTGAATATTGTACAATTGTTCCCCGGTAAATGTCTTTAACCCCGGTAAGCGAATGTATGAATCTATGGTGAGGATGACCGGAGCTGCTATCCTCATCGAGCCAGTTGGCCTCTTTAATCTCTCCGTTTTCATAGAGCGTATGGCACGAATATTGAAAATAAACCGGCTTATAGGGCCCATCACCCCTGTTCATGGGCAAAGCGTACGTAGCGGCTTCAAAGTCAATAAAATGGAGGGGGTACTCTAAATGATCCAATTGCTTTAAAATGGGCTTGGCCCATAATGAAGGAACAGATTCACCTTTGGCTTTTAATAGCTGCAAAACCCTTCTCTGCTGAATCGTGATCTTTGGCCCGCCATATTTTTGAACCATTTCGAAAGAAGCAAACTGATCCGCATAGGGCACGTTTTCCTGGTAATAGTGCCCATTATTCGTATCAATTTCATTTCCATGGCCAATCAACTCAAACACATGTCTTTCCGGGTTATTCAATTCACTTTCAACAAAAAACCGGCTCCAGCACCCTTCTGTTCCGGAGGGGCTGCGCCTTCTGTAATCACACGAGCGACAGCCGCGGTGTATCTTAATATTCAGGATATTTCCTTCACTCCAGTCCCTGCTCTCCATCAGTTTGAGTGTGTCGGCGATCGATTCTCCGGCAATTGTTTTGTGAGCAATATTTTCGGGCACAGAGCTTATCAACTTCTGAACTCCTTCCGTGGCATCAACCATTGCAAAAAGCCTGCTGCAGTTCTCAATAAATTCGGGATCAGGGTCTGCATCCCTTGCAGTTTTAGCTTTTTGGAGAACCGAATCGGTTGTAGCCTTGAAATCGCGCTGGGGAAAATAGAACTGTGCGAGAAACTCCGCTCCCGGATATAATCGGCGCAACACTTCAGTGCGGTATGCCGCTTTTAAAATGTAAGAGGTTGTTGTCCTGCTTTTTTCTTCACCCCTTATCTTATCAGATTGAGAGCGTTTTCTCAGTTTTCCGTGTATCTGAATAATTGTAAACTGCTCACCCTTTTTTTTCAGAATTGGAATTCTTGACAGAAATGGCCCTGATTTTATCACTGCTCCACAGATTGTAACCTCATCTTCAAGGAGCCACGCTTCTGTCTCCTTCAATGCGGTTTGGGTATCATCCGATGTAAATTTTCTGTTCTGAAACTGAACCGCTACCGCATCTCTCAACTGCAGTTTGTTTCTATGCTTGAATGGCAGATATGTTCTAGGCTCTCTATTTTCGTCTTGATGGTGATATAGCTTCAGCGGACAGGTGACAAATTGCTGAAAAAGATTGTCGGTTATATCCATTATTTATTCAACTATCCTCATTCAAGAATATTAACTTCAGGAGTTAGTTGTATGCCAAATTTCTCCATTACAGATTTACGTATTCGCATTGCAAATTCATAGATCTCTTCACCGGTTGCACCGCCATGATTTACGATAACCAGGGCCTGATTCACATAGGTACCAACATTCCCCTCTTTTTTACCTTTCCAGCCGGCCTGTTCAATTAACCATCCTGCCGGGATTTTAATTCTTCCGCCGGGCGCCGGAAAAGAGGGCATTTCAGAATATCTCTTTTTCACGTTTTCAAACATGCTCTTCTCTACCACAGGGTTTTTAAAAAAGCTGCCTGCATTGCCCAGTAAAGAGGGAGATGGAAGTTTTGACTGCCGGATGGATACAACCGCATCAAATACATCCTTAATCAGCGGCTTTATGATTTGATGTTCAAGAAGCCAATTTTTAAGAGCATAGTACTCTGCGTGAATCAAATGAGGTTCCTTGTTAAGCTTCAGGGTTACAGATGTTACAATTGCCTTCCCCTTAAGCTCCCTTTTAAAGATACTGTCGCGATATCCGAACTGACATTCATCATGAGAAAAAGTTTTGAAGCTTTTTGAATCGATTAAAAAAGCTTCCAGCTGTTCAAAAACCTGCTCCAGTTCAACTCCATACGCCCCAATATTTTGAATGGGGGCAGCACCCACTGTACCGGGTATCAGAGCCAGATTCTCAATACCGCCAAAATTCCGGCTAACAGCCCATTGAACCAGGGAGTGCCACTCGACTCCGGCTCCGATTTTTACCAAAACATGGCTTGTCGATTCCTGCCGGATCTCGATTCCGGGTATTGACACCTTTAGAATTGGCCTGGAGGGATTCGATTTCAATAGAATATTACTACCACCCCCAATTACGAACGGATTAAACTCTTCAAAAAAGCTCTCATCAGCCAATTTGAGCAACTGATTTTTATCCAATATCTCAACAAAAGTGTTCGCTGTTGACTCCACACCAAGGGTGTTCATCGCCCGGAGATTTACATCCTTTTTAATTTCAGGTTTTGTGAAGTTCTCTTTAGAGACTGATGGCATGTAATTTAATTAAGCATCCGTTTTAACTTTTGCCTGAGCATCTAGTTTCACTCTAAGCTTTTTAACCCTGTTTTTTAGAACGGAATGAACAGTGAGCTCAAGATTTTTATAGTGAAGGCGTTCTCCCACATTTGGAATTCTTTCTGTTAAGTGATAGACAAGTCCGCCAAGTGTTTCAAATTCATCATCATCCGAACTTATTTCTGTACCAAGTATATCGTCTAAATCATCAAGATCAATTTTGGCATCAAAGATGTAAACACCATTTTTAAACTTCTTATAGAGCTTCTCTTCCTGTTCATCATACTCATCACCAATATCCCCAACAATCTCTTCCAGGATATCGTCGAGGGTGACAATGCCTTCGGTACCTCCGTATTCATCCACTACAATAGCAATGTGCGTCTTTTCGTGCTGAAAGTCTCTCAGCAGATCATCAAGCTTCTTTGTTGAGGGAATGAAAAGTGCTTTTCGGGCAATCGTTTTCCAGTTAATAGGGCCATCAACCAAATCCGTATTGATATAGGGAAGCAGATCCTTGCTATAAATAATTCCTAAAATGGTGTCCAGGTCATTTTCAATCAGAGGCATTCTCGAGAGCCCTTTTTCCCTAATAAGTTCAATCACAGCGGGGAGTGTTGAATTGACGGGAACGGCTACAATATTAACACGTGAAGTCATAATTTCACGAACGGT
>SKRK01000282.1 GCA_007118525.1 Balneolaceae bacterium | reverse complement strand
CTGTTCCGGGTTGCACGGTTCAATTCAGGCTTGGTTTTAACTACCGTGTATCCATTGTTGGTAAATACTGAATAGAGATCTTTTCCGTCAGGACGTTTGTCCCCTGAAAAGTGACGATCGCCGCCACCCATCAGCACATCATAATTTCTTTCAGAATACTGTTCAGCGATTTCATTCTCCATACCTCTTTGAGGCATATTAATTGCAAAGCCGGAGGGGGTTGCGTGGGTTATTCGCGTGGTGGTTACAAGGCCGGTTGCCTTATCGGCATCCCTGAATATTTCACAGATTGTTTTATACTGCTCATTGTTGGGACCCCAGTTTACAGCGCCGTTGTTGATTCGGTGTCCGCTGCCCCACGAAGAAGCTGCCGAAGCGGAACCTGTTACCGTTGAATTGAGAGAGGCCATATCCATCAGGCCGCGATGGTACTCCCTGTCTGACTCATAGAGTTTGATCCAGTGTGTTTTTTCACCGTATTGATGCTGTTTCATCAGATCCCCAAGAGCAAGAGTCCCGCTACTCATGCCGTCCACAACCAGAAATATTACGTTTTTGGCATCACCATAAGATGATTTCTTTGTTTTTTTATCGAGAGTTTTTCCGACAAAACCACTGCCAAGCGCTACTGTTGAGAGAGCCCCTGTTTTAAGAAAATCGCGTCGGCTAAATCCGTTTTTACTCATCGTATTTCTGCTTAAAATTGATAATGATCTGGTTTAATTTTACAGAAGTAACAAACATCTTATGTAAAAGTCGAATAAAGAAATTGTAAAATATGATTACTCACCTATTCATATTATCCTTCAGGTGAATTATTCTGGTTTTCTGTCTCTCACTAGCTGTCAGTTCTTCCCAAGAATAGGGCATCTGCTTCTAAGATCCATTACCCGGACTTGGTAAAACCATCCATTTTACGCCTCAACATCCTGAATATTGCCCGGCATGCAGCCTCCATTCTTTGTCGGGGTTCAACTGTTAAAGCAGGCAAGCATTTGAAAATATCCAGCCATTCAATCCCGAACTGGCATGCTTGGTTATTCAACATTTTAACTATATTTCATAGATATACATAACTCATAAATAAATAGAAAAAACTATGATTTTGAGAGATTTTAAAACTATCCCCTACCCAATTTATACAGGCAAACTATTTAGCCTGCTCATTGGGTTTACACTTCTGATTTCAGTATCTGCTATTCAAGCTCAGGTTGTCACACCCGATCATGTTGCTAAAATACAATCGGTTAGCTCGTCAGTAATTTCAGATAATGGAAATCATGTCGCCTATACGGTAAGTGTTCCCGCTGACCCGTACAAAGAGAATGTATCAAACAGCAACCATTTATATATGCTTGATATCGCTGAAGGCACCACCAGGCCTTACTATACATCAGGTTCAGTGGGAGACGTTCAGTTTCGTCCCGGGCATAATTCTGTCACATTTCTGACTACACGAAACAGTGATGATGGAAGATCTCTGTATGAACTTCCTCTTGATGGGGGTGAAGCCACATTACTGTTTTCCTTCGACCGCAATATTTTATCCTATACCTGGCATCATGACGGAAATCATATTGCATTTACCGCATTTGAAGCAGCTGAAACCTCAGCATCACCATTGCCCTACAAGGCAGACGTGTTCGAAGAGAATCAGGTTAACCGAAAGGGTTATATCACAAATGTTTCCAGAGAAGGCCATGATCCCCATCAGATTCAAATTGCCGGTTCTATCTATATGATTGATTGGAGTCCCGACGGAAGCAAGCTTGCCGTTTCTGCCGCACCAAGCCCAACGGTAGATGACTCTTTTATGGCTCAGCAGGTTTTTGTAGTTGACTATCGCACTCGAGAAGTAGCAGCCGAAATATTTAATGAAGGCAAAATCGGACAGGTGATATGGAGCCCCAACGGACAACAGCTTGCCATACGCGCCGGGCGTGATATTCACGATCCAATTGACGGGCGTATTCTGATAGTTTCTGCCGATGGCGGAAACCCGCAGATCATAAACGAAGATTTTGCCGGAAAGTATGAACACATCAAATGGACCGGTAATAATGAAATTACATTTCATGCCAGCCGGGGCACTTCCTCCTTACTTGGAACCATTCGGCCCAACGGAACCAACAAGCAGGTGCTCTTTGAGGGTGAAAATCACGCAATCACCTCTTTTTCCCGTGCTGAAAATGGAACCATCTCATTTGTAGCCAGTACACCCGGGCATCCAAACGAACTGTTTGTGAGATCAAACCGGAGAAATGCTCAACCTGAACGCAAAACCAATCACAATACCTGGCTGGCTGACCTTGAGCTGGGCAATCAGGAGGTGATTCGATACACTGCCCGCGACGGGGAATTTGAGATTGAGGGAATGCTGATCTATCCGGTTGGCTATGAACCGGGTTTGCGTGTGCCGATAATTGTTATGGTACACGGGGGCCCCGAAGCACACTACAGTAACGGCTGGCTTACCGGATATCAGATCCCCGGGCAGATGGCTGCCGGAAAAGGGTATGCTGTTTTCTATCCCAATTACAGGGGAAGCACAGGTAGAGGAATTGAATTTGTATACAGCAGCCAGGGTGACCTTGCAGGAAAAGAGTTTGACGACATTGTTGACGGAGTGGATTATCTCATTGAGCAGGGTATTGCCGATGCAGACAGAATCGGGGTTACAGGAGGTTCTTATGGCGGTTACGCATCCGCCTGGATGAGCACATACTACTCCGACCGTTTCGCTGCAGCCGTCATGTTTGTGGGGATCAGTAATAATCTTTCCAAGTGGGGCACCAGTGATATTCCAGAGGAACTCTACCTGGTTCACTCGCGTGAGCGGATGTGGGAATCGGACGAAAAATGGATGGACTACCTGAAACGCAGCCCAATTTATTGGGTAGACCGGGCAGAAACACCTATCCTGATTATGCATGGCGCTGAGGATACAAGAGTTCACCCGGCTCAATCTCTGGAGCTGTACCGTCACCTCAAAGTTCGTAAGCCTGAAGTTCCTGTTCGGCTGGTATTGTACCCCGGCGAAGGGCATGGTAATACCCGAGCCTCATCGCGTCTCGACTACTCTTACAGAATGCTGCAGTGGTTCGACACGTATCTGATGACCGGAGACGCTTCAGCAGAAATCCCGCATTGGGATGCTCCTGTTCCGGAGAGGGATTAGTCACTAATCCTTTATCTATCAAAGTAAATCAACCCGGATCCCGCATTTATTGCAGGGTCCGGTTATCAGGTTCACAATCCGCCCGGAAATATAGTTCGTGGATCAACACTCAAAGGCCCGTCTTACCAGCAGGCTAGGTTAGAGTTTAAATTTTTTTTCTGTTACTCGTTATATAGTTTCATTTTTCACTTGTATATTAGATTAACATTAATCTAACTGCGAATCTTTTATCAGAATACAGATCCTGTCTATTTATGAAATTTTCTGAAAAAGACAATTCCAGAATTGCTGCCGTTTTAAAAAGCGATACTCAATTACTTGATCTGCTGATGGATCATCTTCCACACAGCATCTTTTTCAAGGACATCAACAGTCAGTTTACAAGAGTCAACCGCGCCTGTGCCGTTAAATTCGGACTTAAAAATGCTGATGAAGTTGTCGGCAGAACCGATTTTGACTTCTTCGATGATATCCATGCCCAGGCAACCCTTAATGATGAACAACAAATTATTGATACCGGCACGCCCATTATAGGAAAAGTTGAAAAAGAGACTTTTCACGGCAACGAAGAACAAGAGGTCAGGTGGTCTTCAACCACCAAAATGCCCCTTTTTGATAAAAATAAAAACGTAATTGGCACCTTTGGCATATCCAGGGATATAACTGAGCAGAAAATTGCAGAGTTGGCCTTGCGTGAAAGTGAGGAGAAATACCGAAACATCTTCGAAAATATTCAGGATGTAATCTATAGAACCGACAACAACGGTATTGTTACTGAAGTAAGCCCGTCAATTGAAAGATATTCCGGCTATGAGAGAAAAAATATTATTGGTTCGCCGGTTGAGAATTTTTATTACTACCAGGAAGACCGTGAAAATCTGATTGAAAATCTAAAGGTTTACGGGCAAGTATCAGATTTTGAAATTCGACTCAAAACCGCAGATAAAAGACTGGTATACACCTCAATAAACGCTAATCTGCTTCGCGACAGGGACGGGAATGTAGAGGGTGTTGAGGGGATTATGAGGGATATAACCGATCGAAAACTTGCTGAGCTCGAACTTAAAGAGACCTACAACTTTTTCGGACAAATTCTCTCAACCACTTCTGAAGGTATTTATGTTTTAGACTCCGGCTTGAAATATTCCTACTGGAACCGGCAAATGGAAAAACTGACCGGGTTAAAAAAAGAAGATGTAATTGGCAAAAAACCCCGGGAAATATTTCCACACATGGAAAACAATGAACTCTTTGCCAATTATGATCAGGCTTTAAAAGGTAAGAGAGTTGTATCGGATGACTATTTTTTTGAAATTTCAAGAACCGGTAAACGTGGATGGGTACAGGCACAATACGCTCCCATGCTCGATGAGGATAAAAAAATAAATGGTGTTTTAGTAACCGTCATTGACATTTCAAAAAGAAAGCTGGCTGAAGAAAAACTCAGAAAGAGTGACGATACATTAAACAAACTTTCTGAGCAGGTACCCGGCACAATCTACCAGTTTCAACAATTTCCGGATGGCTCCTCCTGCTTTCCATATTCCAGTAATGGAATCTTTGATATTTATGAACTTTCTCCTGAAGATATTCGAACGGATGCAACTGCGGCAATTGATAGAATTTACCCCGAAGATTTGGATAGTGTCAAAAATAGCATCAACAGATCCTATCGCACTCTTCAAAACTGGGAACTCGACTTCAGGGTAGACCTCCCATCCAAGGGTATACGCTGGATTCGCGGCAGGGCACACCCTGAAAAACAGCCCGACGATAGTGTTATATGGCATGGCTATCTTTCAGATATTACTGATCGCAAGCAAAAGGAGAACGAATTAAATGAAACCCTTCACATTGTAAGTGAACAAAACAGTCGTCTTTTAAATTTTGCGCACATTGTTTCTCATAATCTTCGGAATCATGCCGGCAGTATATCAGCCCTTCTTTCACTGCACGAGGTAGAGGAGTCTGAACAGGAAAAAGAGGAACTATTAGGATATCTGAATACTGCTTCTAATCGCCTCAACGAAACCATTAAAGATTTAAACAAGCTGATCGACTCTCAGGCGGGAGGCGGCAAAGATTTAAAGCAGATTGAATTCTTCCACTACCTCAATAATGTTAAAGAGATTCTTACTACAGAGATTAAATTGAATAATGTTCAGTTTGAAGAATCGATACCGGATGGCCTTGAGATAGAGTACAATCCTGTTTATCTGGAAAGCATTCTTTTGAACCTGATTTCGAATGCCATCAAATATCACCACCCGGAAAGAAAACCGGTTATAAAAATTGAGGTTACTGATAATGATGATGGAGTTGTGCTCACAGTATCCGATAACGGATTAGGTATTGATTTGAGCAAATACGGGGAGAAACTCTTTGGGATGTATAATACTTTTCATAAAAACAAGAATGCAAAAGGCATCGGCCTCTACATCACCAAAAATCAGGTAGAAAGTTTGGGAGGCAAAATTGATGTGCAGAGCGAGCCTGACAAGGGAACGGCATTTCACGTAACGCTTAAAACACCCTAGGAAAGGTTATACACTTCCCCTCCGGTCGTCCAATTCGTCCACTTAAAACACCTAATATCTACATCTTTGGATTTTGGATAAATAATTTTGAGGTAGAGGATACTGAAAAACCAATTTACATCTATTTTGAGAATTTCAGGATTGAAGCTAACGACAACAAAGCAGGAAAGAAGTTGATTAATTGTATATAAATGTTTTACCTCCGGGAATTTTTATTGTCGGCACTTCAATAGAAGAACAATTAATTTCTCCCTTAAATCAATCTTTTTTGAAACAAATAAAATACATTGTAGTTTAAAATTACACTATGCGTTTATCCGTGTAAATACTTGCCCCTCATATTTATGAATAAATCGCAAAAGCATAACACGTCTGGAATTTCCAACATACCAGGCGATGCCCATTTGCTTCGATTATTAATGGATCATATTCCATATAGTATTTTTTTTAAGGACAAAAAAAGCCGCTTTACTAAAATTAATAAGGTCTGCGCAGAAAAATTTGGGCTAAGCGATCCAAAAGAAGCAATCGGTAAAACTGACTTTGATATTTTTGATAGCGTCCATGCTCAAGAAGCATACAAAGATGAGCAGAGAATGATGAAAACCGGTGAGCCAATCACAGGAAAAATCGAAAAAGAGTCCTTCCCAGGAGATGAAAAAACTGTTTATTGGACCACAACCAATAAATTTCCTTTATATGATGAGGAAGGAAATATTGTTGGTACGTTTGGCTCCACAAGAGATATTACTGAACAAAAGAGTGCCCAAGTTGCATTATTTGAGAGTGAAAAAAAATACAGGAACATATTCGAAAATATTCAGGATGTAATTTACAGAACTGACAAAGACGGCATTGTTACTGAAATTAGCCCCTCCATTGAAAAATATTCCGGTTATAAAAGAAAAAATATAATAGGTTCACAGGTTTTAGATTTTTATTACCACTCAGAAGACCGCGAAAAGTTAGTCGCAATGCTTCGGGAAAAGGGTGAAGTAACTGACTTTGTAGTTCGTCTTAAGACTGCAGATAATAGACTGGTTTATACGTCAGTAAATGCCTACTTCCTTAAAAATGAGAATGGTGAACCGCTCGGTGTTGAAGGAATTATGCGTGACATTACTGCCAGAAAATTTGCTGAAGATAAACTCCGTGAAAGTGATGAAACGCTGAAAAAACTTTCCGAACAGGTTCCGGGATTAATTTTTCAGTTTCAGCAATTTCCGGATGGTCGTTCAAGCATGCCTTTTGCCAGTATAGGATCTTCTGATATTTTTGGCCTCTCACCAAATGAAGTTACAGAGGATGCCTCTAAAGCCTTTCAGAATATACATAAGGATGATATTGCTAAAACCATGCAAAGCATTCAGGCCTCTTATGAAACCATGGCAGATTGGATAATGGATTTTAGAGTACTTCTACCAAAATTAGGGCTTCGGTGGTTACGTGGCAACTCACGTCCTGAGAAGCAGGCGGATGGCAGTGTAATATGGCACGGATATATCTCAGATATAACGGAGAGTAAACAAAAAGAGAAAGAACTGACAGAAACATTTCATCTGTTGAGTGATCAGAACTCTCGCCTGTTAAACTTTGCGCATATCGTATCCCACAATCTTCGTAATCATGCCGGAAGTATACAAACGATTTTGTCTTTGTATGAAGAAGTTGATAATACAGAAGATGAAAAAACTGTGTTATTGGAACTATTGAATATAGCCTCAACACGTTTAAATGAAAGCATTCATGATCTCAACGAAATTATCGACTCCCAGGAGAAGGTAGATAAAGGACTTGAAAACATTGATTTCCAATCAAAATTTGAAAAAGTTAAAGAGATACTATCTTCAAACATCAAGCTGAACAAGGTTACTATAAAAGATTCAATTCCTGACGGTTTAAAGATTTATTATAATTCTGCTTATCTTGAAAGTATTCTTCTAAACCTGATTTCAAATGCTATTAAGTACCGGCACCCGGAAAGAGACCCTATTGTTTCAATTGATGTAACAGAGAGTAATGATCAGATTAAGTTGACGGTTTCAGACAATGGGGTTGGCATCGATCTGGATAAATACGGAGAGAAACTTTTTGGCATGTATAACACTTTCCACGGCAACAAAAACGCAAAAGGAATTGGCCTTTATATTACTAAAAATCAGGTTGAAAGTTTAGGGGGCGAAATTAATGTGGAAAGCACACCTGATAAAGGCACCATTTTTTATGTTATCTTTAAAAAAACACAAGAATCAGAGAGCTGTACTCAACTGTTTTAAATATTAATTTCATGCCTGTTTGATTCTTATCTTGTTGTACACTTTATAAATTCGGAGAGATGGTAATGGAAGAGAATCAATCAGAGAAAACCGCTACAGCCCTTACCGGTAAACGAATAGTTATAATCAGTACTG
>SKRK01000257.1 GCA_007118525.1 Balneolaceae bacterium | reverse complement strand
ATTTTTTTTGAAAGCTTGATATCCTTTTCAATCTCATCACCGTTGATCTGGAACAGCTCCCAAATGTTCTTTAAGATGATAAAGCCATCCGGCTTCAGCTTTTGTTTAGTGAGTTTAGATGCGTCGATACCTTTTTGCATCCACAGTTTGTGAGTTGGAAGATCAACATGAGCGGCAATGAGCTGTTCTTCACAAAAGAGTGCGTCATTAAGTGAAAGATTTCTAATTTGATCGATTAGCTCTCCATCAGGTATAAAACGGGGATTTATCCACACTGCGGCATCCTCATTGCCGGTCATTTCCGGCTCTTCAAATACACCCTTCAAATGTTCCCTGAGAGGTCCATTAAGCTCTTCAGGCAGGGATAATGAATATTTCCATTTCTCTGCAAGTGTAAAGATACCAACCCTTAAGTCGTAAACCGGACGCGTTAATGTAAGAGGATGAAAATTCTCAAGGAACTCATCTTCAAATAAGCAATATCTAATACTCATTGTTAATTACTTTCTTTATTCTGATTCATGGATTCGTAACTTAGCAAATTCGAGCGAATAACTATAAACCATTAGAAAGTATAAAATATGTGCGGTATTGTTGGATACGTAGGAGACAGAGAAGCAGGTGAAGTTCTTGTAAAGGGTTTAAAAAGGCTTGAGTACAGAGGATATGATTCGGCCGGAGTAGCCATTATGAATGGCCGGATGAGCATCCAGAAGGGAAAGGGTAAAGTTGTTAATCTGGAGAAGGGGATCTTTGCCAACGGGCTGAAAGGGCACATTGGAATTGGCCATACCCGGTGGGCAACCCATGGCGAACCTAATGATGTCAATTCACATCCACACATGAGCCAGTCGGGAAATATTGCCGTAGTGCACAACGGTATTATAGAAAACTACACCTCCCTAAAGAAAAAACTGATAGAGCGCGGCCGAACCTTTAGCAGCCAGACCGATACAGAAATTATAGCTCAGCTTCTTGAGGAGATCTACACCACTTCGAAGGATGTTACCTTTGAGCAGGCCATTCAGCTCACATTAAAACAGATTGTTGGAACCTATGGCCTGGCGATTGTAAATATCGAATTCCCGGATAAAATCTTTATTGCCCGGAAAGGTTCACCCCTGCTGCTGGGCGTGGGAGAGAATGAGATGTTCATTGCTTCCGATGCGTCACCCATAGTTGAGTACACCAATAAGGTTGTATATCTCGATGACGGTGAAATGGCTGTGGTAGATAAATACAGCTATGAAGTAAAAACGATTGATGACATTGCGCTCACCAAAGAGGTACACGAGCTGGCTATCAGCATTGATGCGATTGAAAAAGCAGGCTATCCGCATTTTATGCTAAAGGAGATTTTTGAACAGCCGCGATCAATTGCCGATTGTATGCGCGGAAGGGTGAATGTTAAAGAGAATACCATTCAGCTCGGCGGAATTGCAGATGTGATGGAGGAGCTTGTTAATGCCAAACGAATCGTAATAGCTGCCTGTGGAACAAGCTGGCACTCCGGCCTGGTTGGCGAGTATCTGTTTGAGCACCTGGCTAAAACCCCGGTTGAAGTTGAGTACGCCTCTGAGTTTCGCTATCGCGATCCGCTTATTGGTGAAGGAGATGTGATGCTGGTTATTTCACAAAGCGGAGAGACGGCTGATACCCTGGCTGCGCTTCGTGAAGCAAAAAAGCGGGGTGCAAAAGTTTTAGGAATCTGCAATGTTGTAGGATCCACCATCTCAAGGGAGACCGATGCCGGTGTGTTTACCCATGCGGGACCTGAAATTGGTGTGGCCTCTACCAAGGCATTTACCGCACAGGTTGTGGTGCTTACTATGATGGCCCTTGCCACTGGAATGAAAAAGGGAACCATCAGCAAAAAAGAAGCTGCCAGATACATTAAAGAACTCTCCCTTATTCCCGATAAAGTAGATCAGATTCTGAAGGAGTGTGACGAAAATATTAAGAAGATGGCAAGTTTGTTTACCTATGCGCCTAACTTTCTCTACCTGGGCAGAAGCTATAACTTCCCGGTTGCGCTGGAAGGAGCACTGAAACTAAAAGAGATCTCATACATTCACGCAGAAGGATACCCCGCTGCAGAGATGAAACACGGCCCTATTGCACTAATTGACGAGATGATGCCGGTTGTTGTTATCGCCGCCACCGACCATACGAACGACAAGATGATCTCCAATATTGAAGAGGTAAGAGCCCGTAAAGGAAGAATTATCTCAATTATGAACAGTGAGAACAGTGACGTAAAAGATCTCTCAGAATTCTCGATCTCTATACCTTCAACAGTTGACTGTTTTTCACCACTATTAACGGTAATTCCTTTACAACTTCTTTCTTACTACATTGCGGTGAACCGGGGATGTAACGTTGATCAGCCCCGTAATCTCGCAAAAAGCGTTACCGTAGAGTAGCTTCGGAAACGCAACTGTGGGTTAAACCTGTTATGTGATCCATGAAGCTCTCAATAAAAAATATGGTTTGCCCCCGTTGTATTGAGTCTGTATCGGGGATATTGAATGACTTAAATATACCTGATGCTCATATAGAGCTGGGCCGGGCAGAATTGGAAAGAACACTCGGTGAAGAGGAGCTCAATAAACTCGATTCGCGGCTTCGCGATAAGGGGTTTGAGCTTATTTTCGATCGTGAAACAGAGCTTGTGAATGTTGTCAAATCGTCACTGATTCAATATATCGAGCATCTGGAGACAGAGTCCAACCCTCAGAAATTGTCGGTTTTTGTGTCAGAAAACACCAATTACAACTACTCCTACCTGAGTAAAAACTTCTCAGACCACACGGGCGATACCATTGAAACCTACCTGATCCGCTTGAAGATAGAGAGAGTTAAAGAGCTGCTCAGCTTTCGGAAATGGACACTGAGCGAGATTGCATGGAAACTCAAATATAGTAGTGTCCAGTACCTGTCTAACCAGTTTAAGAAAGTTACAGGGGATACGGTAACAGAGTACCTGAAGAAAAATAGCTACTCTCGTAAAACATTTGACCAGTATTAACCAAAAGTTTTACACATCTTCATTCACCGGTCATTACACTCTTTCTACACAGCCGGCCTATCTTTTAAAGTGATAATAGACCTCTGTAGTCTTTTGTCTATTTGAGTTTAACAGACTTCACAATCAGAAAGAAGCGATATGAACAATAAAGCAAAAAAAATCCGGCTCCTCATCAACGGCATGCACTGCTCCGGTTGTACAAACTCTGTGGAAAAAGCCCTGAGAAACGTGACGGGTGTCACAGATGCCAATGTACAGCTTACAACAGAAGCGGCCGAGATCCATTATGAAGGTAATGAACCGCCAATGGAGCAGATTAGGGAAGCGGTTAAAAAAGCAGGATTTGATATAGAAGAGAATAGAGAAGAGTCTGTTACTCTTGAAATCGGCGGGATGCACTGTGCCGGTTGCTCAAGCGCGGTCGAAAAAGCGATCCAGCGTGGTAATGGTATTTTGAATGCAACGGTAAATCTGCCTGCCGGGAAAGCGTTTGTGGAGTTTGATTCATCATTGACCAATATCGATGAGATAACTGGAAGAATTGAAGATTCCGGCTATGAGGTGCTGCATCAAAAAAAAAAGCCGGTAACCGGTTAGAACAAAAGAGAGAACGGGAAGAGAAGAAGTTGAGCAGCGCCCGGCGTAAGGTGATTCTGAGCTGGAGCGTTACGATTCCGCTTATGGTCTGGATGTTTCTGGATATGGTTCTGGGGGTGCATCTCACCGACCACCTCATTATGGAACTGGCCATGGTAGCGGGAGCAGGATTTGTGCTTTTTAGCCCGGGTTTTGAAACACTTCTAAGCGCAATTAAATCGTCGAAAAATCTGACGCCCAATATGGATGTACTCATTGCGCTGGGTACGGTAGCTTCTTTAATTACCGGCTTTATGGCCCTCGGGTTTGAGCTGGGATTTTATGAATCGCAGTTTTACAGTTTTGCCGGTATCGCAGCCATGATTATGGCCTTTCACTTAACCGGGCGCTATATCGAGGCTAAAGCACGAGGCCGCGCATCGGAAGCGATCACCAAGCTGTTAACTCTTGAAGCTAAAACCGCCCGTATTATCAAAAATGGGAAGGAGATTGAGATCTCCATACAGCAATTAAGAGCTGGTGATGTGATGCTGGTACGGCCCGGTGAAAAAATCCCCACCGATGGGGAAGTTGTTGACGGAAAAGGCTCGGTAGACGAATCGATGGTTACAGGAGAGTCGATGCCGGTGGTGCGTGGAAAAGGCGATAAAGTGATTGGCGGCACCATCAACACAGAGGGGGCAATAAGGGTGAAAGCCACAGATGTGGGTGAAGAGACCTTTCTTAACAGGGTGATCAGCCTGGTTGAGGAGGCCCAGGGATCCAAAATTCCAATTCAGGAATTCGCCGACCGGGTAACTGCTGTATTTGTGCCGGTTATTCTTCTGCTTGCAGTAAGTACGTTCACGGTGTGGCTGCTCTTTCCCGAAACACTGCGCCCCGTTTTGGTTTGGGCTGATAGCTTTATACCATGGATAATTACGGATCTTGAACCATTGAGCCAGGCATTTTTTGTGGCGCTGGCCGTGTTGGTTATTGCCTGTCCCTGCGCCCTGGGATTGGCTACACCAACGGCATTGATGGTAGGAACGGGTATGGGTGCCGAAAATGGGATTCTGATTCGAAGGGGCGAATCTATTCAAAGGCTTGAGGAGGTTACGGTTTTTGTATTTGATAAAACCGGAACGCTTACCAAAGGAGAGCCGGAAGTGGTAGAGTGGATTACGTTTGATGGTGCAGACGAAGCCGGATTGAAGCAGAAGATTGCCGCAGCAGAGGGCAATTCCGAACACCCAATAAGCAGGGCGATTATCAACTTTGCAGGCGGTACAGACTTACCTGAGGTTAACGCCTTTGAATCGTTCACGGGTATGGGGGTTAAAGCATCCATCAACGGAGAAACCATTCTTGCAGGTAATATGGAACTGCTTGAAAAGTTCTCTGTTGGAATTACTTCAGAAGTAAGTGAAAGCTCTGAGCGTCTTCTTGAAGGAGGCCATACAACGATATTCATGGTTGTGGATAATTCGGTAAAAGCCATCTGTGGAATTAAAGATACGATCAAGGAGCAGAGCCCGGCAGTAATCAGGAAAATTCAGGAGATGGGATATGAAACGGTATTGCTGACGGGTGATCAACAGAAAGTGGCTGAACTGATTGCCGAAGAAATTGGTATAGATAGAGTATATGCAAGAGTAAAGCCTGATGAGAAGTCAAACATCATCAGAAAATTACAGGAACAGGGAGAAGTGGTTGCCATGGTTGGTGATGGTATTAATGATGCCCCGGCACTCTCTCAGGCTGATGTTGGAATCGCTCTTGGAACCGGAACGGATATCGCTATCGAGTCGGCGAGTATGATACTCATTGATGGAAATCCGGAAGCGATTATACGCGCGCTGAAACTCAGTAAAGAGACATTTAAAAAAATTCGCCAAAATCTTTTTTGGGCATTTTTCTACAACGTTGTCATGATCCCGGTTGCGATGGTTGGATGGATGCATCCGGTACTTGCCGAAATAGCAATGGCTTTAAGTTCAATAAATGTAGTAGGTAACTCGCGCCGTCTTAAGAACAAATCCATTAGGTGATTGTGGATAAGTATTGAAATTTTCAGAAACGTGCAGCTAATTTGTAACAAAACAGCGTTAAAATTCTCTTTATTTATAGAAATACCACGTTTCATTAAGTTGTAAAAGACTCAAAAAAAAATTGTGGATAACTTGAAGTTGTCATGATAAGTTTGTACCTACATTGTACTTGTCTAATAACGTCTGAATGATTAAAGTGTTCCCTGATGAAAAATTGGAAATCATTACTCTTTAAGGTCGCTCTTCTTGTAGTGATCGCCATTGTTGCATTTACCGGTTAAAAAAATAGTTTATACGAAGGCTGAAAGGAATTGCTCAAGTCCATTCATTAAATTACTGCGTAAGCTCACTTTTGGAAAACAGTAATGGATGGAAACTCATTTTTAAAAACAAATTCTGGATTACTCGCCTCACTGGTTAACCACATCTACGATGCCTGCGTGGTTTACAGGTTTGCTGATGGCAATCCCAGGGTAGTCTATGCCAATAATCCCTTCTACGATCTCACTCACTTTAAACCTGACGAAGTAATTGGTAAAGATCCTATACTTCACTCTTTAAAAAACAAACAAGAGCATCACTACGATGAAATTGTAAAGGCCGTTCTGAATGGGTCTACATATGAACAAGAGCTTTTATGCACAGCCGGGCATGGAGTGCCATTTTGGGTGATGTTGAAAGCTGTGCCTCTTGAAAGTGATCGGCGTCCAAAAGATTCTTTTGTGGTAATTCTACGAGATATTACCGGCAGAAAACGAAAAGAGACAGAACTAAAGGATGCTCTTGCCACTGTGGAATCATCCAGGAAAATGAAAGAACGCTTTTTGGCAAATATGAGCCATGAAATGCGAACGCCGCTGAACGCTATTATGGGTATGGCTCAGCTGCTTGAAGAGACCGATTTAAGCGATGAACAGAAAGAGTATATCGAAGACATCATTCTCTCATCCGACAACCTGCTTGCAATCATCAATGATATTCTCGAATTCAACTTTATAGAATCGGGTGCCCTAACGCTGGAATTGCGCAAATTCAAAATCAGGAAACAGCTGTCTCAGTTGATGGAAACCCTGAGAGACCGGGCAGATGAGAAGAACCTTGAGTTTAATCACATCGTATCGGATAAAGTGCCTGAAGTATTGGTTGGAGATATGGTGCGTTTCAGCCAAATCCTGATTCACTTGATAGGCAACGCCATTAAGTTTACAAAAGACGGCAGCGTAACCGTTTTGGTAAGGACCCTCAAGTTTCGTGATGGAAGAATCCCAATTGAGGTAAAAGTGAAGGATACCGGCATTGGGATTCCGGAGGATCTGTTGTATGACATTTTCGACAGTTTTAACCAGGCTTCCAAATCCACAACATATAAATATGGCGGCACCGGTCTTGGGCTCTCTATTGTAAATCAGCTAACGGGAAGAATGGATGGAAAACTTGCTGTTGAAAAGAATGATAAAAAAGGAACCATATTTACGGTAACGATTCCTTTTGAACTTCCTGAGAAATCTCAGGAGCTGAAGCTATCTGATGATAAAAAAACCCCCGCTGATAATGAATCGGCCGTCTTTAAAGGTGTTTCTGTTTTGGTGGTAGACGATTATCCTGTAAACCGGAAAATCGTAAATGGAATGCTTACAAAGCTGGGCTGTAGTGTGGATGAAGCTGAAACCGGTGAAAATGCCCTGAAGCTCATCGAACAAAACAACTATTCGATCATATTGATGGATGTTCATATGCCGGGAATTGGAGGACTTGAAGCAACCAAAAAAATTCGCAGCCTGGAAGATAAACGGAAAAGCGGAATTCCCGTTGTAGCCATTACGGCTTCTGTACTGGAACGTGATATCAGTGAGTGTAAAGATGCGGGAATGGACGATTTCATTGCTAAACCTTTTACAAGAAGAGAACTTTTATCAATTGTGAAGTCACATCTTGGCAGGAAGAAGAATCAAAGCGCACTGTTTACATCTTTGGATAAAACCGATAAAAGCGGACTGATTGATTTAAATAACCTGAGAGAAATGTCGGGGGGTGACTCTGAGATGTTGATTGAAATGATAGATATCTACATCAGCCAAACCTCTTTGATGATGGATGAACTGGAGCAGCATTTTAAAAATAAGGATTTTAAACAGATGGGCATGAGCTCCCATACACTGAAGCCAACCTTTAATTACGTAGGGGTTAAAGAAGCCTTTGATCTTGCAGGTATTATTGAACAGGAGGGTAAACTGGATTCGCCCGATACAGAGAAGCTTAAGAAGATGATTGATAAACTTTGGCAACTCAGCCGGAAATCAATTGAGGAGTTAAAGAAAATTCGAGAGTCAGGGGATTAACCGGTTCAGCATTTCAATATGCAGAATCCCATCCAGTTCATAGATCTCGCCATCATCTTTAAATCCCAGATCATGATAAAATTTTCTGAGATGGGCTTGTGCTTCAATTCGGACTACAGAAATTTGCCTCTGTTTTAAAAGCTCGAGTGATTTAAGAACAATCTCTTTTCCAAGTCCGCGCCCCCGGAATGCGGGATTCACAACAATTCTGCCTATTGAGTACTCTTTATATTT
>SKRK01000142.1 GCA_007118525.1 Balneolaceae bacterium | reverse complement strand
TGCTCAGAAAAAAGCAGCTTTTTGAGGCCTATGGTTAATCCCGTTTGTTCGTTGTAGTATTCGTTGTATTGTAGAGGCATATTTCACGGTTCACGGTTCACGGTTCACGGTTTCAAGATGTGTTGGCAGTTGGCAGTTGGCAGAAATTTTCAAATTCAAAATCACAAATTCCAGGGAGTTGGCAGTCCACAGTTGGCAGTTTTTAACTTGAGATTTACAACCTTCAACCTTTAACCTTTAACTTTGCACCGCTCAATACTCAAGACTCACAATTATAGTCACTTATACCAAAGAACGGCGGCGGCGAAGACAGCACCGCATATTTCGACCTGATGCTCAATACCCAGAGATTTGATCTCTTTCAGCTTTCGGTTTCGATATTCAAAACCATCTACGACCATCTGTTCCACAATCTCTTTTACATTCTTTAGGGGTGAATGATCTTCAAACTCCATGATTACACCGGGCTCACGGTCATCCTCAGGAATACCGACGGCGATGGCGGCTGAAATCCATTGGCCAGGGGTTGTGCCGTCAAAAGTTGCATAAGCCAAAGGAATAAGCCCTCCGGGTGGCAACACTAAATCGTTAACCGAAATCTCTTCTGCGGCCGGGGGCAAAATACTGCTCATTCTCATCAGGTTTGTATCGCCAACTCCGGCGGCTAGCAGTGATTTGTCAAAAGCATTAAGGCGGGTTCGCCCTTCGGATGCCCCACTAACAAGGCAATAACAGTTTGGAGTTTTTACCATCATGGTATTCTATAATCTTTTTAAATGAAAATTTTGTGATCGTGGTTAATTACCAGGCAAAAATGAAAAATTAAAAGTTCGATGAATCCTCATTCCGGTGCACATCAGAATATCCTTACCCTATCAAGGTTTGGAGATTCTGAGGCAAACTCAAAATGACTAAATAAAAAATTTTTGACTTTTCAGTTCTACTCGTTTACTAATTTTCCTGAAATTCCTGGCTGGGTTTGAAAAGTAGTTTCTGCCCTTTAGGTACTTTAAACAGTCCCCGTTTCATTTCCATGCTGGAAACGTTTTTGGATTCGAAATACTCTTTGAGATGCTCTTGAATGATCCATGGATCAATCGTGTCGCCGCAGGTAAAAATATCCACTGCAGCATAGTTATACTCCGGCCAGGTATGAATGGCTACATGCGACTCGGCTATTACTACAACCCCACTGATACCGTATGGGCTGAATTTATGAAAATTATGAGAAATGATGGTGGCATTTGAGGCTTTAGTGGCCTGTATCAGTGAATTTTCTACGTAGCTTACATCATTAATTTTTGATTGTTCACAATCGTAGTACTCTACAAGAATTTGTTTGCCAAGTGCTTCCATTATGCAGTATTAGTTTAGTTTGTTAATAGCTAAGTTTCAGATAAATATTGATTGATAAAATACTTTTTTTTCCTGTCCATAAGGTCAGTGGTTTTTTACCGTTTTAGGTTTGATACCAATTAGTTAAAACCTGTTGAAAATGTGTTCCATTTTTTTTCATTTCTGAGATAAATTCAGCAGCTATAAACTCGCTAAAGGCTGGGAAAATCTGAATTGCATTCAGCTCTACATTAATTACATTTGTAGTGAAACAATTTCAACAGGTCCAACTTTGAATAAACAAATAAATTACACATAAATTATTTAATTAATGATAGCCCCTGTAAAAAAAATTTCTAAGAAACAGGCCCTTGGTTACTACCGGAATTTATTAATGCCCCGGCTTATTGAAGAGCGAATGCTCTCGCTTCTAAGGCAGAATAAAATCAGCAAGTGGTTTTCAGGTATTGGCCAGGAGGCTATCTCCGTGGGGGCAACCCTGAGCCTTAACGATAGTGATTATATTTTACCGATGCATCGTAACCTCGGAGTATTCACTACAAGGGGTGTTCCGCTGTATCCGCTATTCTCACAACTATTTGGAAAGAAAGATAGTTTCACCGGGGGGCGCGACCGCTCTTTTCATTTTGGAACAACAGAGCATCATATTTTTGGAATGATTTCTCATCTTGCCGCAACAATGCCTGTTGCCGACGGCATCGCTCTTGCCTATAAAATCAGAGATGAACAAAGGGTGGCACTGAGTTTTTGCGGTGATGGAGCCACCAGTGAGGGTGATTTCCATGAAGCCCTGAACCTGGCCGCGGTGTGGAAACTACCGGTTATATTTATAATTGAGAATAACGGGTATGGACTTTCCACCCCTACTTCAGAGCAATATGCATGTGAAAATTTAGTGGACCGGGCTGCCGGTTATGGCCTTGAAGGGATGCTGATTGATGGCAACGATTTTTTTGAAGTACAACGTGCTGTAACTAAAGCGCGAAAATTGGCCCTGAGCGGGAAACCGGTCCTTATCGAAGCAAAAACCTTTCGAATGAGGGGGCATGAAGAGGCCTCCGGAACATTCTATGTGCCGGAGGAAGAGTTTGAAAAATGGAAACCCAAAGATCCAATTTTCAGGTATGAGCAGTGGCTGCTGAATGAAGGCATCATCCCGGATAAAGAAGAGTTGGATCAAATCAGAAAAGAGTTAAAAGAGAGTTTCAAGAGTGATCTTGAGAAAGCCCTGAAGGCAGATGATCCCATCTTTGATGAAAGCACAGAGGTTAGACGCGCCGGACTTTCCCGGCAACCAACGGTGGTACTAAATGGGAAGAAGCATTCTGAATCAGAAAAGCGGATAATTGATGCCGTTCATCTGGCTCAAAAACAGGCGTTTGATGAGGATGATCGCTTTATCCTGCTGGGGCAGGATATTGCCGAATATGGCGGAGTATTTAAAGCTTCAGAGGGATTTTCGGACCGCTTTGGCAAAGAACGAATTCGCAATACACCGATCATAGAGTCGGGAGCAATAGGAGCCGCCATTGGTTTGGCCGTAGAGGGGTTTAAACCGGTTGTTGAGATGCAATTCGCCGATTTTATCTCGTGTGGGTTCAACCAGATCGTTAATAACCTGTCAAAAGGACGTTACCGGTGGATGCCGGAAATGAATATCACGATCAGAGCCCCGCATGGAGGCGGTGTTGCAGCCGGGCCATTCCATTCTCAATCACCAGAAAGCTGGTTTATGCAGTTTCCCGGGCTGCGGGTACTGGTACCCTCGTCAGTCAGGGATGCCCAAAATATGCTCTATACTGCCCTGTTCGATCCGAATCCCGTTCTGTTTTTTGAACACAAAAAATTGTACCGAAGTATTAAAGAGATTACAGAAGATGTATGCAGTTTTGTTGAACTGGACAAAGCCGGGATTGCCAGAGAAGGCCGTGATGTATCAATCATTACCTATGGATATGGGGTTCACTGGGCAATGGAAGTTGCCGAAGAGTACAGTAAAAAAGATATTAGTGTAGAGATAGTGGATCTGAGGTCACTCGCACCGATTGATTGGGATACAGTGATAAATTCAGTGAAAAAAACAGGACGTGCGCTTCTATTGCAGGAGCCCTCGGAAATATTAGGCCCCATGAGTGAAATATCTTCCGGTATTACTGAGAAAGCTTTTGAATGGCTCGATGCGCCCGTTACCCGATGCTCGTCGCTTCATACCCCTGTACCGTTTAGCAGAGAACTGGAGATCGGATATTTGGCCAATCACAGGCTTAGAGAGAAGCTCGATTCACTGCTCTTCTATTGAATTTCAGTCTGGAGAGTTTTCTTTGCCGGTAACCACAGGTTCTTCCAGAAGTTTAAAAAATCCGTTGTCTGCATCCAGGCGGGCTTTCAGCCCTAGGGGTATGGTAAAGTTATCCGGGTCGTGGCTAATATCGGCACCCATTATTGCGGGAACCCCCAACGGCCTGATGTGATGCATCAATACCTCTTTCATTGGGAAGTTTGCCCCACCCGGCTCCGGGCAATTCGTGCATTTCCCAAAGATGAAACCATTCACCTTATCCATTAGCCCGGCTCTGGCCAGATGGGTCATCATTCGATCAATTTTATAGACCGGTTCCCCGATGTCTTCAACAAAAAGTATCGCTCCATCGGTATTGGGTTGATAGTCAGTGCCCAGCGAGGTGGTCAAAATGGTAAGGTTACCTCCTATCAACCGTCCATCAACAATTCCCGGAAAGAGCATCTCTACCTTACTGTTGGATCTGTATTCGAACTTCTCTGCTCCCATTAAAATGCTTTCAAAACTATCTTTGGTCAAATCCGTCCAGTCGGAAGTGCCGTTAGGCCCGTGGAAGGAAACCAGCCCGCAATAGTGCAGAAGAGCCAGATGAAGCGTCGTGTTATCGCTGAACCCGCAGTATATCTTCGGGTTGTTTTTAATGGCATCAAAGTCGATATAGGGCAATATCCGGGCACACCCCCAGCCTCCTCTTACGGCAATAATACCATCGATATCGGGATCAGAAAAAAACCGGTTCAGATCCCGTGCCCGCTGCCTGTCGGTGCCTGCAAAGTAGCCATAACGCTCTCTCACATACTCACCAAACACTACGTTCAGGCCCATCGACTCCATTACCTCTTTCATTCGGGTAAAATCGTTTTCATCAAAAACGATCCCTGCAGGGGCAGTAAAAGCTACCGTATCTCCTTTCTTCAGTTTTTTAGGCTTAACAAGCTCCGCTGGAGGGTTTTGATACAATGATTTACCCAAGTATGGCAAAGAAGCTGCACCCAACCCAAATGTTTTTATAAAATCACCACGTTTCATATTCTTCACGATCGATAAAGTTGATGTTTCTCTATGTAATCAGCTACGCTTTGCGGCACTTCACTTTCTGCACTGCCGGTATTTTCCCTGATCCGGCTTGAAGATATATCAACCGGAGAGTGATCTATAAATATTGTTTTTTCAAGTATTAATTCGTCAACATCAGAAGAATTAAAGCCGGGCCGCTCTACAACAATAATGGAGCACTTCTTCAGGATATCTTTATACCTGTGCCAGGTGTGAAAATGCTGGATACTATCTTCGCCCAGGCATAGAAAGAAAGTATGAGAAGGGTGTTTCTTTTCAAGGTGTTCCAGGGTTTGAAGCGTATACGATGGAGAGGGAAGTTCGTTTTCTACGGTTTTGATTAGAACGTTATCATAGCCTTCAAAAGCAAGCTTCAGCATCTCAAAACGGTGCCGGTAGTCGCTTTGGCTTTGATCGGTTTTATGTGGAGGGTATGGGGTTAACAACACCCATAGCTCGTCTATCAAACCGCTATTTAGAAATGACTGAACAGCAAAAACGTGTCCGTTGTGAACGGGATCGAATGAACCGCCATATATCCCAATTCGTGCACTCAATATCAATTATCAATCAGATTGTGCCATTTCATCGCGCCGCTCTGCAGCAGCTAAACCTCGCTGAGCTCTGTCGTATAAATCCTCAACTTTACTTCTGTTTTCTCCCCTTGGGAAAAGTTGCAGATAGGTATTGTAGGAGTCTAAAGCTTTTTGAAAGCGCTCTGCCTGCCTGCGGGGTACACTATTTTCAGCATATAGAATGTATGCTTCCATCTGCTCAACCAGCGATCTCTCGGCCCATTTGGTTTCAGGATATTCATCAATCACTATGTCGTAGTATATGGCAGCGGCATTATAACGGCTGGTCCGTTTATAAAATGCTGCAGCAGTGTATTGTTTTTTAGCGAGTTTCTCACGCAGTTCCGTGATATAACCGGAGGCCTCTTCTACTTTATCTGAGTCTGGATACCTGGACAGAAACAGTCTGAAGTTTTCAATAGCCTGACGCGTGTAGGTTTGATCGAGCTTGTAGCGTGGACTCAATTCGTAGTAACATTTGGCTCTTTTAAACTCAACATCCATGCGGCGGGGTGAGTTGGGATGGAACTGTACATAGCGGTCATATTCGGATGCGGCAATCAGAAAACGCCGGGCATTGAAATAACTTTCGGCGAGATAAAATTGAGCGTCCTGACCGATGTCGGTACCCCGTCCAATAGAAACAACCGTTTCAAACGCTCTTGCGGCTTCTGTATAATTTTCATTTACAAATTGATTCATTGCTTTTTCATAAGCCACTTCAATTGAATCACCGGGTCGAATTAATTCAGTGCTACGGCATGATGATAAAACCAACGCCATTAAAAAGAGAGTAAAAAGGGTACGCATTGTGTTAATTTTCACGTTGTTTCAGATATTTAATAAGATGTTGAAGATCACGTTTATAGTTGGATTCACCAAATTCTTGTAATGCTTTTTCGGCTTTATCATAGTATGAATTCACTACATTCTTTGTCTCTTCTATTACGCCGTAGGTATTATAAGCATCTATCACCTCTTCCACCTGATTTGAGCTGAGCGGAAGATTATTCATATAGCCAATAAATTTAAGCCTTTCTTTTTCTGTGCACCTCTCTAACGCGGTAAGCATCAAAAATGTTTTCTTCCCTTCAAAGATATCCCCGGCTTTTCGTTTCCCAAACTTTTCGGGGTCGGCCATCACGTCAAGCAAGTCATCCTGAATTTGAAAAGCAAGGCCCAGTGAATGGCCAATAATTTCCAGCAGAACCAGCTTTTGGTCGCCCGCACCGGCACATAAACCACCCATTTGCATAGAGGCGCTGATCAGGGCCGAGGTTTTCCCGCCAATCATTGTGAGATACTCATCCCGGGTTACATCTCTCCTGCTTTCAAATTCCATATCCAGTGCCTGGCCTTCACATACGGTATTGATTCCATTAAGAAAGACTTCTGATACCCTTTTGTGGTTCACATCATCGGATAACTGCTGCAGCTGAAGCATGGCCTGGACAAACATTCCGTCTCCGGCGAGTATTGCCGAGGGGTTATCCCATTTGATGTGTACAGCCGTATTGCCGCGCCTCTGCTCGGCCTGGTCCATAATATCATCATGTATCAGGGTGAAATTGTGCAGCAGTTCAACAGCAAGCGCTGCGGGAAGTGCTTTTTCCTGCTCTTCTCCACACATACCGCAACTCAACAGAGTTAATATAGGCCTGACTCGTTTACCTCCATTTCTGATGATATACCGCTGTGGCTCATAAAGTGATTGAGGTGTCTCGGGAAGTGGAATTGCCTGTAATTTGCTTTCGATAAGAGCCAGATAGGGCTTTAAAAACTCCAATGGGATAAATTCATTCTGATTTTTAATAAGCTCAAATATACAAAAAGCAAAACTCAATAATGAACCGGTAATTTATCCTTTTTCCACTGTGCTATACGGATGTGTGCAAGAGTGTAGATCTTCAGAACTATTCGCTCATCATATCATGGTACATGTTGTGCAATTGCTTGGTAATTCGGGATTTTTTGGTTCTTACATTTCCCTCGGTCATGTCGAACTCAACGCTGGCCTGCTTGGAGGATACACCGGGATTATTCAGAAAATAGGAGATGAATACCCTGGAATCCTCATCGAGTTTCGTAAGGCACACTTTTAGCGCCTGCGCTCTCTCCTCGTCAACCAACCGGTCGATCTGTTCAGCCGGTTCAACCATACCCTCTTCAGGTATTTCATAATTGGAATATCTTTTTCTGCTGGCCTGCAGGTTCAAAAGTTCATTCCGGGAGGTTTGCATGAAATAACTCAGTATCGTTTTTGGATCTCTAATTTTATCATCCAGAATTCTCTCATATACATTTAAAAAAGCCTGTTGAACACACTCTTTTGCCGTATTCTCATCAGCTCCCATCGTTACCTTCAGGTAATCCACCAGTTTTGGAATCACCTCTTCAAGAAGCTCATTGGCTTTTCTTGTTTTTTGCATCTGCAGGTAAGACACCAGCGATGAATAATCTACCCTGCTTTTTCTGGTTTGGTTAGTTGCTGTATTCATAATATTAGTCCTTATTTAATTCCTAAAACAAAATCAGTTAGTAAAATACTTCACACGTTTTTCTTGTTTACTTTAGCTGTCCCGCTGATTCAATGTAACATTTTCCAATTAATTAGAAAATATTAATATTAATTTTTTCTAATTCTAATATTTCTCTGTATATCGCCGTTTATTGTGCTTCCAGGCTGTTTTACCATGGCTTTTCACCTATATCTTCGTCTGAAAGAGAAAATATTTCTTGAGACATTTGACACATCCCCCTCTCTTTTATCCCTTTACTTTGCTTCGAAGAATCAAAATATTACCCATTAGAAGAGTAGCTTGACAGGTCAGCAAATCAATTAAAAAATCAAATGAATCATAAAGAGAAAGCCGCCTCCCTCTTTAAAATAACCCTGGAATCTGTAAACCCGGTTAAACTGATACCCAAAAAGGTGGATTGGAACCCGGAAACAAGCGTTCTTACTATATCGGGGCGTGAGCTGAAAGTAGAAAAGGATACACGGATTTATATACTGGGATCTGGTAAAGCCTCAGCAAGCATGGCTGC
>SKRK01000039.1 GCA_007118525.1 Balneolaceae bacterium | reverse complement strand
TCTCACTTATTGCTATCAGCTTCTGAACTCAACAACATCATCCAAAATGAAGATATTTTATTGATTGATGCGCGCTCAGAGGTTTCAGATTCGCTCATCCCCGGCTCTATCCATTTCCCCTCCATCTCAGAATTGACCGATCCTGACAATCCGGTAGAGAGCTTTCTAATAGGCGCTGAACTTTTTCAGGAAAAAATGCGGGCAACGGGACTTAATAATAATGACCGTGTTGTGATCTATGATGAAGGGAATTCACTCGCTGCTGCCAGGCTTTTTTATGCCCTGGATTACTATGGCTTTTCAAATGCATCTATATTGAATGGCGGTATTCAGGGCTGGCTTGCCGATGGCTATGATATTGTGGAAACACCGGCTGTGAGAGATGAAGGGAATTTCTCATTCAATATTAATGAGGCTGTATTCTGCGACATTACCTATGTGATGGAAGCTGCAAATAACCCCAATATAATTATTTTTGATGCACGCTCTGAGGATGAGTACACCGGCAAGGATGAGCGGGCTGAAAAGAGCGGCCATATTCCAAATGCCGTAAACCTGGAGTGGAGTAACGTACTTCAACAGGAGGGAGTGCCGTACTTCCTGCCTGCACAAGAGATACAGGATAAATACACCGAACTGGGAATAACCCCCGATAAAGAGGTTATTCCTCATTGTCACACCAACGTGCGCGGCTCTCATGCCTACTTCACGCTGAGGTTAATGGGCTACGATTCTGTTCGGCCTTATGAAGGTTCATGGGCAGAGTATGGAAACAATCCCGACTCTGTAGTTCAATAGATGCTATTAAAAAATGAAGAGGTTCATCAAGAGCCATATAATTCCGGGCGGAAAGATTGCAACAAAAGACCAGTAGAACGCTGTCTTTAATTTAGCACGATAACCGGGGATTGCTATTTCGCCGATACTTTCAGGAACCGCCGTACGATCCAGTCCCAGGCGGTTCATTTTGCCCCACTGCTTCTTGCCCCGGATGTAATCCACAACCCCTTTAAATCTCCACCAGGTATGAATTTGACGATAACCAAAATTTTCGATTATCGCGTGAAGCGTGAGTATGAAGATATTTTTCACGCTACCATATCTACGAAAGGTAGCTTCCTCACAAATGAGCGACGATATGGATAAAAGCACACCCAGAAGAACGGCAACTGTAAAAAACAGCAGGACAAAGGGTTCATATATCCCTACAAAAAGTATCACCAGGAAAAAGTACAAATAACCTGTCATCTCAATAACGGGTCCCAGAAGCTCTATGAGAGTAAAGTAGGGCATGGTTATAAAACCAAGCCTTCCAAATTTGCGATTCATAAACATGGTTTTGTGCCTCCAGATGGAGTCGACTAACCCTCGCTGCCACCTGTTTCGCTGTGTTGCCAAATCATTCCAGTTTTCCGGCACTTCAGTCCAGCAGACGGGTTCTGGCAAAAACCGGATCCGGTACTCCTCGTTTTGTTCCCTGAAAAACCTGTGGAGCCGTACCACAAGCTCCATGTCTTCACCTACTGAATCCCTCATATACCCGCCGGCTCTTACAACGGCATTCCGGTCAAAAATTCCAAAAGCCCCCGAAATGATCATCAAACTGTTAAAATAATCCCAGCCAATTCTTCCAAAAAGGAATGAGCGCAGATACTCTACGGTTTGTATTCGGGCCAAAAATCCACGTGGAATATCTACATTCTTAATCTCATAATCGGAAATTGTACAACCGTTCGCTATTCTCACAATTCCGCCTGCAGCTACCAGTTTATCATCCTGTACAAAAGCCTGAAGCATTTTCTTCAATACATCCTGTTCAAGCAGCGAATCGGCATCAATAGAGCAGAAGAGCTCTTTTGAACAAGCATTAATACCTGCATTCAGGGCATCCGCTTTACCCCCGTTCTCTTTATCTATTACAACGAGGTTCTCATACCTTGCTGACTTATATCTCCTGATGACTTTCTCATGCGGAAGGGTAGAGTAAACCTCTGAATCGGATTCAAAAAGCTCGAAATGGGAGATTAATTTATTGAGCGTTTGATCAGTACTTCCATCATTTACCACTACAACTTCAAAATCCCTGTAGTGAACCTGAAGAAGTGCCTCTACAGAGTTGATGATATTTACCTCTTCATTATAAGCCGGAGAGATGATGGAGATCGATTTATAGAGATCCGATTGAAACAGGCCATCCAGCTCAAATACAGAAAAATATCGCTGCTGTTTCCTGATATAAAAAACTGAAACAATTACCAGAAGCAGGTACACGCTATTAACCACCAGAAAGTAGAGTATAAATACCCAACCAAACGAGTCGAGAAAATTTATAAACTGTGGCATACCTGTTACTAACTGATCAATCAAAACCTATCCAATTTTACGTTTAAGAATTTCTATGAGTCTGTCTGAAAAGGAGGTTTGATCGGATCGATAACCTCAATCTTATTATCCAGTTCAGTGACAGCTTCTGAAGCAGCTTTTACCACCTTTTCGTCTTCATGATTCAAAAGCTGGTTTAATCGGTTTAGAGCATCGGGATTTAAAAAGGCCCGCTGTGCTTTTATCAACGCCACCACTACCGCTGGATCTTGCCATTTGGAATCGTCGCTTTCAAGCCAGCTTTGTAGTGAGCCTATCATAAAGTAGTAATTTGTTTCGGTAACACACTGGATGAGAAGAGCCCTGTTTCCGGAATGAATATCCTCATTCGAGATGATGTTTTCAAGCGCTATAGCCTCTTCTTCAGTTTGGTTTCTGCTGTCATCAATAAATCTATAGAAGAGTTCCAGGAGAGCCATTTTAGAGATACCCCTTCTTTTGGAATAAGCTTCAAGAGCATAACTTCTGTCGGAGAGCTCACCGCTGGCCATCATTGCAGAGGCTGCAGAAAAAGACATGTACATATTTTCTGCATGAACCAGCCTTTTCAAAACAGATATGATTTCACGATTTACGAGATCTGTAAACCTGAAATAGTTACACCCTTTAATTCTTTCGATTTCATTTTCAGATTTTAACTGGTTGAGGTGAAAATTAAAAACGGGTTCGACCACAAGAAGTTTTCTCAATTTTACGGCATCTTCACCATCCACATTCTTCAAAAGTTTAATTACAGACTTTTCAAAAATTGAGTATTTCATTTTAATTCCGTCAAACATCCTGGAAATACCCTCTACATCTGCATCGCCGTCTATATAAGCAAAAATAGCCGGCAAAAACTCATTCTCATACTTTTCGGCCAGTTTCCCTTGCCGGGCAAGGTGAATTCTGATTCCTATAGAGATCAAAAAAAGCATAATCGTGGCAAGCAGCAGAACAAAAGTTACGATCAGAAGCAGGTTCATAGACGTATTCAGATCCGGCATGAGGAGATAACCAATTTGTCCCAACTGTTCCATCAATTCAAGAGTGCTTTATTGATTCGTATAATAAGCTCGTCTGTTTCAAACGGTTTTTCCATGTAGTCTTTTACTTCATGGCTGAAGGCTGTTTTTTTATCCTTTATTTTCATAGAGGCAGTGAGCATAATAACCCTGGTATTTTTTAAGCCTTCATCTTCACGTAACTGCCGCAGCAATTCAAATCCGTTCATACTTGGCAGCATTACATCCAATAAGACCAGGTCCGGCTTTAACTCTTTCACGGCAGAAAGACCTTCAAGCCCGTTAGTTCTTCTTTCGAATTGAAAATTATTTTTCTTCAATTTGAATTCAATCAGTTTAGAAACGACGGGATCGTCTTCAATCAGTAAAACGGATGGATTTTTTCGATTCATTTTATGTCACGCACGATTTTAAAATAGTTGAACTTGTTTATTTCGTTCAGATAATCTATTTAAAACCATACCCAGTTGTTTATAATTTAATTTAATGTAGATCTATACACACCATTCAATTAATAGGCCTTAAACTCACTTGTGGCACTCTAATTATGGTTAAATATAAATTCAAGTTATTTATTTACAGGAACTTGTATAGATCCCAATACTACGTTCATGCCGAATCTATTTTTACTTAAAATTGTCTAATCTGCCTCATATCTATTTTAAGGATAACGCACTGCTTAAAATGTTTCATAAAAAATTCGGTATCATCCTTGCAATCTATAACTTATTTCAACCTTTCTAATTTGACAGGTTAACTCTTCAAATTATGTTACTATCGTTTTTCAAGTAAACTATTTTTCCATTAAACTTATCATTCTGACCTGTTCGATATCAATGAAAACCATACTCTTTAGTATAATTCTCGCATTTTTAGCAGCTGACTCATTTGCCCGGCAATCTTCTTCATATGAAGATTATCAAGCCAAAAAGAACATGGCTGCCATCGGGCTAATATATGATTATTACGGAGATGACCTTGAAGACTGGCAAAAGATGTATATCGAATATAGAAGGTACACTTCGAGTGGACCCATTATTGGCCGTCTTAACGTGGGTCACCGTTTTGATTTAACTGATTATCAGGCTGAAATTGACTATTGGCCAAAATACAACGAAAACTGGTACAGCTATTTTAATCTGGGAGTATCAGACGGTGATCTGTTCCCGGAGCTTCGGGCAGGAGCTGAACTTTTCAGAGCCCTGCCTAAAGGATTCGAGACGTCCCTGGGTTTTCGCTATTTAAAATTCAGTGAAGATGATGTCATCATTCTTACGGGTTCCATTGGTAAATATATTGGCAACTGGCTTTTAATAGGACGGCCTTATTTTACACCACAAGATTCAGGTATATCTACCTCATTTACTCTAATGGCACGCCGATATTTAGGAAACCCTGATACATTTGCATCTCTTTTAGCCGGCCTTGGATTCTCACCTGATGAACGAAGATTTCTGGATGGGCAAGTGGATAACCGGGTTCTAAATTCCAGGTTTATCGGGGTTCGAACGAACTATTTGATCCGAAATCAGTTTGAAATTTTTGGAGACGTAAAATTAACGTGGCAGGAATTTCTTTTCACACAAAACTATACAAGAATTGCAACCTTCGAAATGGGTGGCCGTTACCGATTTTAAAAAGCAGCGTTTATGATTTCAGATCTCTCCAGGCAGTTTTTCCACCTGATTCTTTTAACGGCTATACTTTTTCTTTTTAAAGCAGAACTTTCAGACGGTCAGAATTCATCACACCAACAGCCGTTTCCATTCTCTGTAGATGAAACGCATATCACCGTTTGGAATGGCGATTATTACAGTCCGCTATTCATTAAAGGCGTAAATTTGGGGGTTGCCGTTCCGGGTACTTTTCCCGGAGAACTTGCCGCTACTAGTCAAGATTACGCACGCTGGTTTCAAATGATTCGTGATGCCGGCTTCAACACAATACGGCTTTATACACTGCACTACCCACGGTTTTATGAGGAATTAATGCGATTTAACGAGGCGAATCCCAATTCACCACTATTCATTTTTCAGGGTGTCTGGCTTGAAGAGGAGCTTCCTGATTACGATGAAAACCTCAATACACTAACAGCATCTTTTGAAGGGGAAATGGAGGAGAATGTTCGTGCCGTTCATGGAGATATTAACATACCTCCGCGACTTGGAAAGGCTCACGGTACTTACATTGATGATGTGTCCCAATGGGTAATTGCCTATATCATTGGCCGTGAAATTCATCCGCCTGAAGTCATTGAGACGAATCAGGCCAATCCCGGCATGCACTCTTTTGATGGTAATTATCTATCCATATCGGATGTTCAGGCATCGGAAGTCTGGGTAACAGAGCGCCTCGACCACCTGCTCACCTTCGAAATGGATAACTATGGCACCCAGCGACCCGTTTCCGCATCAAGCTGGCCATCTCTCGACCCGATCGAGCATCCCTTCGAAGAAAATGCATACGAAGAGAGTGCCTCTCTGGATTTGAAACATATAAATTTTGACAATGCCAAGGCCGGCTTTTTCGCCTCTTATCATGTCTATCCCTATTATCCAAACTACATTTCGCGAGATCCGCGATACGTCACGTTTCAGGATCATATCGGACAAAACAGCTATCTCGGTTATTTGACTTACCTGAGTGAGTATTACGACCGGTTCCCGTTAATTATAGCGGAATTTGGAGGATCTTCAAGCTGGGGTGTTGCAAAATATGCCCACAGCGGAATTCACCACGGAGGATACTCTGAGCTGGAACAGGGCAAGAATAACATAAGAATGCTTAAAAATATCCATCAGGCAGGAGCCGGTGGGGGGATACAGTTTTCCTGGCTTGATGAGTGGTTCAAACAGACATGGATTACCAATCCATTCGATTTTATAATAGACAGAAGAATTTTATGGCACAACGCTACGGCTGCTGAACAAAATTTTGGATTGCTTGGATTTCGCAAACCTCAAAACCTTACCCTATGGCAGGAGTTTAGTGAGACTGATAAAGTTAAACGGGTCCATGCCCAGGCGGACTTCTCCTATTTCCAATTAAAACTGGATATTGATCAGCACATTCAGGAAAGCGATACGATCTGGATCTCATTGGATACTTACGATGAGTCATTGGGAGAATCTGTACTCCCGAATGGCCAAACCGTTTCAAACAGAGCAGAGTTTGCATTAATGATTACAAACTACACGGCAAAGCTTTATGTAACAGAATCATACGATCTTTTTGGAATTTGGTTTAATACCTCTGAACCTGAGCAACAGTATCGCTCAACTGTAACGGACGGTGCGCCCTGGAGTTTGGTTCGCTGGAAGAATGAAATCAGAAGTGAAGAAGTACAGGACATCGGGCATTTTAACATAAATAGACTAAACACCCCGATTTTTAGCACTGATGCCGTAAGATTGTTTGGCGACCGAATTGAAATCAGGCTGCCCTGGTCACTCATCAACTTCACCGATCCAAGCAGGCGTGAGGTTATGCATGATGATCGATCCACACCTGAAACTGAAACCAGATTTTCGGAGGGCATAAATATCGGAATCTTTTATGATGATTTCGCAGTTGAAACATCAAGCCGGTTTACCTGGGATACCTGGAATAGTGCAAGTGATGCTGAGGAGTATCCTAAGGCGAGCTATTTATTCATGAAAGAGTATCTGCCCACCCTTCCCGGAAATCCAATCGCCGTTAGCGACAACTATGATCTTGGCACTGGCGATATTAACCATATATCTGCCGGTGATGGTCTTTTACATAATGATCTGTCTCTGGACGGAATGCCAATGGAGGCTATTTTGGTAAAACCTCCAAAAAACGGGCTTATACAGTTAGAATCAGACGGTAGTTTCTCATATTTGGCAGAATCAGGATTTACCGGTAGTGATGAATTCATCTATCGTGTTAAAGCAGGGTTTAACTGGTCAGATCCGGTAACCGTTTCTTTGCAAATTTCCGGAACTCCGGTTGGCAGAGGCTTTGCTGAACTCTACCCGAATCCGGTTCATAATATATTGAACTTACGTTCTAATGCAGTTATCGATAAAGTTGACATAGTTGATGTGCTTGGCAGGCGTGTTAAAACAGTTGACGTAAACTCCACTGAAGTGCAAGTTGAGACTGTAAATATTGCGGCCGGAGTATATTTTGCGAGAATCTACTCAGGGAATGATATTCAATTGAAGAAGTTTGTAATCGTTCGATAAAAACATAACCCGCTCTTTTTTTAGATAGTATGAAATTAAATCGATTGGCTAAGACTGCCATTGATGTACCCATAACGATACATACATTTGAAAATAAATCACATGCCTGAAGAAGTTGATTATAAATTTTTCCTGATCAACAACTGTTCCCTTGACACTGCCCACGATTTAGCTCACGTTCAGCGAGTTGTTGCAAACGCCAAAACACTACTTAAAACCGAACCTGCAGATCGTAATGTTGTAATTACTTCTGCATGGCTTCACGATTGTGCAGTACTTCCCAAGAATCACCCTGAACGAAAAAGCGCATCAAAATTGACTGCTGATAAAGCGATCACTTTTCTCAAATCAACGGACTTCCCGGAGTCCAAGCTTAATCAGGTTCATCATGCAATCTTAGCTCACAGCTACTCTGCCGGAATAAAACCTAAATCTATCGAAGCAGAAATTCTTCAGGATGCCGACCGGCTGGATGCCCTGGGTGCAATAGGTATTGCACGCTGTTTATTAGTAGGAGGGCAGTTGAATCGTCCTCTCTATAACCCAAAAGATCCATTCTGCGAATCACGCAAGCCGAATGATCTCAAATGGACTATCGACCACTTCTACACCAAACTTTTTAATCTTCCCGAAACCATGAATACGATGAGTGCCAGACAGGAGGCCAAAAAGAGGGTAGACTTCATGGAAATTTATCTGGAGAAGCTTAGCACTGAAATTGGCTGAACCTGCTCTGCGAAAATTTGCGATTCATTCTGCGAAAGTCTGCGAGAATAAAGCATGGCCATAGATTG
>SKRK01000184.1 GCA_007118525.1 Balneolaceae bacterium | reverse complement strand
CGGGTGTTACTGCTGCAAGAACAAATTGGGTAATGGAGCAGATTGTTTATAAATCTTAGCTCACCAAAAGGATCCCTGCTGCGGGGCGATTAATACTATGCCGATTTAGATGCTTTAAAGTCCCTTCCCGAAAGTGTTTTCTTTTCCAATTGACATTTGAACTTCGGATCTTTAATTGTTTGTAATAATAGAAATATTAAGAGTTTAAGAACTTTATCTTGATGAAATACGTTATATGGTGAATACTAATAAATAACTTGAGTTAAAGATTGACAATGAGTTCTTAATAAACTCATTACATCCATCCTCTCGTTTGAAAAGATACCTTTTGAAATTTTTGATGAACTTTAATTAAAAGCTGCCTGTCATGAAAAAATACCTTGCACCCATTATAACTGCTTTACTTACTTTGTGCTTTCTTTTCTTCGTCAACCAGAGTGCTGATGCGCAGGATTTAGAAGATTCAATGCTTGTTACGAATCCCGGTGATATAACATTTGGAGCCGGCCTCACCAGTGGAAGCAGTACCGGGTTATTGGGAAATGCTGAGACCGGATTAACCGCACAGATCTACTTTACTGTAACCGAGCAGTTTAGGGGGGGCGTTGATTTTACCTACTATTTAATTGGAGAACGCGATCTGAGTGCGAATGAACTGAATTTTAATGTTCACTATTTTGTGCGCAACAGGAACAGATTAGCGTTTTACGGTTTGGGTGGTATTAATATATCAAACACATCGGGTAGTGACCAACTATGGCGTGTTGAAAGAGATATAGGTGACCCCAATACCCGGAAATTTGGCCTGAACATCGGTGGCGGCATCGACTTCAGAGCCGGAAATATTCTAATATACGGTGAGCCGAAATTGACACTGCTTGGATTTAATCAATTTGCATTTACCGGCGGAGTCAGATACATACTCTGAACGTGAGTTCGAGATATGGATGGGAGATGTCTCTGCATCAGCGTCACTATGGAGCACGGGCTCACTCCGAACTTTCGGGGATTCGCTTGGTGCCCGATAAAAGCAATCAGGATAGGCGAAATGACCGGAGCCGTGGTATGGAATGTGGATTCACCAACACCGAAGGTGCTGAAATTGAGTAGTCTCCTGCGCAGCCTCGGGGTTAAAAGAGTGAAATCCATCATCCCCGAAGCGAGGATTTTATCATCGCTGTGATTTAATCGATGGGTAGCGGGAAAGACCAGACGGCGCCTGGAAGTTATCGGTCAAGGTGAGACTACACTTCAGCTACTTCGTCCAGTCTTACGCCCACCAGGCGGCTCACACCCGTTTCGGGCATGGTAACCCCATACATCATCTCGGCTTTACCCATGGTCTTCTTGTTATGAGTAATGATGATGAACTGCGTTTCGTGGCTGAATTTTTTGATCATTGCAGAAAAGCGCTCAATGTTGGCATCATCCAGAGGGGCATCAACCTCATCGAGCACACAAAATGGGGAGGGCTTTACCAGGTATATTGCAAACAGAAGGGCGATGGCCGTCAGCGTTTTCTCCCCCCCTGAAAGCTGATTGATACTTGATGGCCGCTTGCCTTTTGGATTGGCCTTGATGTCTATCTTGGCGTCCAGCGGGTCTTCAACGTCCTCTTCAAGTATCAGATCACAAAAATCATCTTCGTGGAAGAGGGTACTGAAAACCGTCTTGAAGTTTGATCGGATCTTATCAAAAGTCTCATTAAATCGCTCGGTAGCGGTTTGGTTGATTTCATGGATGGTTTCCCGGAGCTCCTTTTCTGCCTGCTGCAGGTCATCAATCTGCTCTTCGTAGAAGTCGAGCCGCTCTTTTTCCTCCTTAAACTCTTCAATAGCCAGCGGGTTTACATCCCCGATATTGTGAAGTTTCTGTTTGAGCCAGGCAATCCGGTCTTTTGCCGAAGCCGGTTCCATTTCGTCGGGCAGAGCTTCATTCAACTGATCCATCAAAACACCATAGGTCTCCCAGATATGATCGGCAAGGGCCTGAGCCTGCATGTCGAATTTTTCGCGGGCCATTGTAAGATGATGAACCAGTTCAAGATTCACCTCTTTCCTGTTTCTGAGCTCTTTGAGTTCCTTCTCAATTTCGTTGATGGCACCGCGCTGACGGCTGCTGGCATCTTCAGCTTCAGCAAGCTTTTGATCCGCTTCTGTTTTCAGAGTGCGGGTATTCTCAAGCTGCGCTTCCGTTTTATCAATCCCAGAGGTATAAGCTTCAATCTTCTCACGACTCTCCGTGAGAAGCTCTTTTCTTGAAATAAGCCGTGATTTAATGCTTTTTATGCCGGCTTCAGCCCTTTGAACTTCACGTTCGAGGTTGTCCGCTTTGTTTTTTACATCCTGGTGCTTTAGCTGGGCATCATTGTAGCGGTTCTGGGCAATGGCTCGTTCTTCCTCAAGTTTTTTCAGTGCCTCTCGCTTCTCATCCTGCTCGCTGCTCAATGCAGAAATTTTCTTCTGCAGCTCTTTCTGTTTTGGATGAAGGGAATCAAGCTCCTCCCGGGCGCTATCCTGGTTGGATAGGAGTGAGGATTTCCTGTTCTTCAGGTCTCCAATATTTTTTTCATACACCTGAATACTCGACTGATAACGGCTTATTTTTTGCTCTTGCTCGCGTGCACTTTTTTGTACCTCGCGTATTTGAGTTCGAATGGCCTCGGTATGATTCTCTGCCAGATCTTTGTTCAGTTGCTCGAGCAGCAGCTGTTGCGCTATAAGTTCTTTTTCAAGATTGGCTTTTTTCTCATTCAGCTTTTCGAGCTTGTCTTTGAGGCCAAGCCGGATTCCGGATTGCTTGTTTTTGCTTCCGCTTTTCAGAAAACGATTAGAGGTCACAAGATCGCCATCGGAAGTAACAGCCGCTGTGGCGCTGCTGTTTTCTAAATGAGTTGAGGCATCCTCCAGATCATCCACATAGAGTATGGATCCAAGCAGCAGCTCAGACACCGCTTTGAGGCTGCTGTCGCATTTCACATGGCTGAGGATGGAGTTCTTCTCAACCGGATAGCTTTTGTTGAGTTCGGAAAGAGGGATGAAAGTTGCCCTTCCTTTTTTCTTCTCTTTCAGTATGGTTGAGGCTTTAATGGCCTGCTCCATGCTGTCTACAATCACAAAGTTGATCGCCTCTCCCAGGGCGGTTTCAAGGGCGGATGCGTATAGTTCTGAAGTGTGAAAAACTTCGCCTACCGGTTTGAGGAGTTTAAATTCGGTTTGGTGATGCTTTACCAGGTAGGCGATGGAGGAGGGCATTGCATCGTTCGACTCCGATATGCTCTGCATTAAAGCAATTTCTGAATCAGCAGCATCTTTTTGACTTTTTAGCGACCGCACCCTCTCCCGCAGCTCTTCACGCTGCTCTTCAAGTTCCGCACGTTTCTGTCCGGCGTCTTGCAGGCGTTTCTCCTCTTTTTCAAGGTCGGAATTGAAGGCCTCAAGATTTTTTCTGGCCAGGTTCAGCTCACCTTTGGCATTTACAATCTCATCTTCAAAATCTTCAATATCACGGGTAATCCGCATCTGATCATCTTCACTGTTTTCCAGTTTGGATTCCAGCTTGATCCGGTTCGACTGCAGTGAGGAGAGTTTTTGACTGGAGTCGCTGATCGCTATTTCCAGCTCATAGAGTTCATGGCGGATTTTAGTGAACTGCTGCTGTACATCCGCAAAACGTTGCTTCGACTCTTTAAGGCTCTGTTCAGAGCGCTCCTTCTCATCCGAAAAGTTTTCCAGTTTCTGAATACTGCTCTCTCTCAGCTCTTCGAGTTCTGCATGATCTTTCCCGCTCTGCTCAATATCGGTTTGGTGCTGTTTGATAACACCCTCTTCATTGATAATCTTCTCTTTGGTAATACGAAGATTGGTCTCCATATCCCGAATGGATGAGTATAGCTGGCTTACCCGGCGCTGGGCTTCAGCCTGATTTCGTTCGAGGTCAAGCAGGCGGGTTCGCGCTTTCTCATCGCTCTCTTCCAGCTCTTCGAGCCTTGAACCTATCTCTTTCTTCTCTTTTTCCGAGTTGGTGATTCGGGTCTGAAGCGGCTCTAGCTCTTCCTTAATGGTTTGATACTCGTGAAGGGTATATGCTTTGTCAAGGTGCTCCAGTTCAGATCTGTACGACTTGGCTTTGGCTGCTTTTTCTGCCTGTATCTCTAGAGAGCGGGTTTTTTTGCGAACTTCAATCAGAATATCCTCCAGTCGCTGCAGATCCTTCAGCGTCTCATCCAGTTTACGAAGTGTCTGCTTTCGTTTCTCTTTATATCGGGTAACTCCGGCAGCCTCTTCAAACAGCCTTCGCCGGTCGTTGTTACGATCATTCAGGATCTCTTCAACCATCTTGAGCTCAATCACAGAGTAGGCATCAGAGCTCATCCCCGTATCCATGAACAGTTCCATAATATCCTTAAGGCGGCAGGGGGTATTGTTAATTAGGTACTCGCTTTCGCCGGAGCGGTAGAGGCGGCGGGTAATGGTGAGTTCACTGTACTCGATGGGCAGAATTCCCTTATTGTTCACAAATGTGAGCGATACGTCTGCCATACCAAGAGCTTTCTTCTTGGCTGTTCCATTAAAAATCACGTTACTCATGGCGCTTGAGCGAAGCAGGGAGGGGCGTTGTTCCCCTAAAACCCAGCGGAGTGCGTCTACAATGTTCGATTTCCCGCAGCCATTTGGCCCCACAATAGCAGTGATGCCACTGTCAAACTTCACATGAGTTTTATGTGCAAAGCTTTTAAAACCGTGTAATTCGAGATCGGATATATACATGCATTAATAATAAAAAGGGGGATGCCTACTAACAGAAAAATGGTATTTCTTAACGATTCCGTGAAACCGTCAGAAATACCATGAAAAACAATACAGGGTTGAGTAAACGTTTTAGCTGCGGCTTAAACCGTCATAATGTCCTGCTCTTTCACTTCCAATAATGCATCAATCATCTTGATATACTTATCGGTTAACAGCTGAATTTCTTCTTCGCTCTCGAAACGGCTGTCTTCAGGCAGTGATTCGCTTTGCACGGTTTTTTTAATTTCATCATTTGCATCCCGGCGGTAGTTCCGGATACTGATACGCCCTTTTTCGGCAACTTCTCTGGCGTGTTTTACCAGGTCGACCCGTCGCTCTTCAGAGAGTAAAGGGAGGGGGATGCGAATAATCGACCCGTCGTTATTGGGATTAAGGCCAAGCCCTGACGACATAATCGCTTTCTCAATGTCTTGCATGGTCGACTTATCAAAAGGCTGAACAACGAGCAGGCGCGGCTCAGGAGCTGTGATAGATGCCAGCTGATTCAGGGGTGTCATCGAGCCGTAATAATTCACTTTTATTCCATCGAGCAGTGCGGTACTTGCCTTGCCTGCGCGAATATGAGAGAACTCTTTTTTACAGAAAACAACAGCCTCTTTCATATTCTCTTCTGTAGTATCAATAATGAGTTGTAGGTCTTCAGGTATCATAATAGTCTGTAAATTTAAAACTGATTGTTATATCTGTTAAAATCCGGCTAAACTTATAATCCAAATCATCTGTTTATTACAAATGAGGCAGCATAAATTGAGATAGTTACAAGCTTTGAATTTAATAAATCTGCTACTGATCCCAAACAACGGTTGTGCCAATATTGGCATCACTGCAAACTACTTTTCTGAGATTGTCTTTTACATTCATATCGAAGACAATGATAGGGGTCCGGTTGTCTCTGCAGAGAGTGAAAGCCGTCAGATCCATTACGTTCAATCGTTTTTCTAAAACTTCATCACCGGATATGGTATCAAACTTTACAGCGTCATTGTTTAGTTCGGGATCAGAATCGTAGATCCCGTCAACACGGGTTCCTTTCAATATCACATCGGCTTCAATTTCAATAGCCCGAAGAGAAGCGGCTGTATCGGTGGTGAAATATGGATTTCCTGTTCCGGCTCCAAAAATGACAACCCTGCCTTTTTCGAGATGGCGTATTGCCCTGCGTCGTATATAAGGTTCGGCAATCTCTTCCATGCGGATGGCGCTCATCAGGCGGGTGTGAACATTCTTTCGTTCCAGTGCATCCTGAAGAGCCATGCTGTTAATCATGGTAGCCAGCATTCCCATGTAGTCGCCCTGTACTCGGTCCATGCCCTCGGTAGCTCCCTTAACTCCCCTGAAAATATTTCCACCTCCAATTACAATCGATACTTCAACCCCCTCAGCCTGAACGCTTTTTATCTCATCGGCATATAGTGTAAGGATGTCGGCATCAATTCCATGGCCCTGTTCGCCAAGCAGCGATTCGCCGCTTAGTTTCAATAAAATACGTTTATAGTTGTTAGACACTTTTCCCGGGTTAAAAAGTTAAAGTCCAAAAAAAAAGCTACCTGAAAGGTAGCCTTTTTTATAAAAAAATTAAGCTTCGCCAAGCTGCATTCGATGGAATGACTTGACCAGCGGTGTGTTGGTTTTCTCAAGGTACTCTTTAACCGAAATACCGTTGTCTTTCACGAATTTCTGCTCGAGCAGAACACGCTCTTCATAGAAGCGGCGGAGTTTACCCTGAGCGGCTTTTTCTGCAATTTCAGCAGGTTTGCCTTCATTGATCAATTGCTCTTTGGCAATTTCCAGTTCTTTGTCGATCACAGATGCGTCTACACTATCCCTGTTTACTGCAATAGGATTCATGGCGGCAATTTGCATTGCAATATCTTTTCCAATGTTCTCATCGGAAACATCGCCTTCAAACTCTACCAGTACGCCGAGCTGATTGCCCGGGTGAATATATTCAATCAAAGAACCGTCGCTTTCAACAAAAACAACTCGGCTGATCTCAATTTTTTCACCGATTTTGCCAACCATACCTTCAAGATGCTTCTCGATGGTCAGGCCATCAACTTCTTCTTTAAGCAGTTCATCAACAGACTTGCTTTCAGAAGCAAAAGCAGCATCGAGAAACGACTGAGCCTGCGCCTGGAATTCTTCATTCCTTGCCACGAAATCTGTTTCACAGTTAATTTCAATAGCAGAAGCCTTGGTTTTATCGTCACTCAGTTTGGTAAGGATAAGGCCTTCGTTTGCATCACGCTCGGCACGTTTTTCAGAGACCTGCTGGCCTTTCTTTCGCAGAATTTCGATAGCCTTTTGCATATCTCCATCGGCTTCGGTGAGGGCTTTTTTACAATCCATCATGCCCGCGCCGGTTGCCTCGCGAAGTTTCATTACATCTTTTGCACTAATACTCATTGGTTTATAATGATTTTCTATTAGGGTTGCCTTAATTACTTTTTGTCTGAAGACTCTTCTTCATCAGAGGCCTTTTCATCCTTAGCTGTTGCAGCAGGCTTTGTCTCTTCAGTTTTTTCTTCCACTGCAGCTGCTGGTTCTTCAGCTTTTGGTTCTTCAGTCTTTTTGGTTTCTTCTTTAGATTCTGCTTTTACTTCTTCTTCACCTTTTACCTCGGTATCTGTACCGGGTTTGTCATCAGACTCAGAGATTTTGCGTCGTCGTTTTCTACGTTTGCCTGATTTTGCAGCATCTTCTACCACTTCTTCTTTAACATCATCTTCTGATTCGTAAGATTTCTTGGCATCTACGGCCGCTTGCTCCATCAACTCCTCTTCTCTCATCGCTTCACGCTCTGCGTTACCTTCAATAATTTCATCTGCAATCAGTGCTGTAACCAGCTGAATGGTTCTGGCTGAATCGTCATTAGCAGGAATGATATAATCTGGAATATCAGGATCGCTGTTTGTATCGACCATTCCAATAATCGGGATGTTCAGTTTAACAGCTTCATTAATAGCAATGTGCTCTTTGATGGTGTCTACTACAAAGATGGCTCCCGGCAGACGGGTCATGTTGGCAATACCACCAAGTGTATTTTCAAGTTTCTCCTTCTCACGGTCGAGCATCAGTCCTTCCTTTTTGGTGAGTTCGTCAACCGTACCATCAGTCTTCATTTTGTCAATCTCTTCCATGCGAGAGATACTTTTTCTTACCGTACTGAAGTTGGTAAGCATTCCACCCAACCAACGATGGGTTACAAAAGGCATTCCACAACGGATAGCTTCTGTTTTCATAATTTCCTGGGCTTGCTTTTTGGTACCGACAAAAAGTATGGTTTTTCCGGCACGGGCAAGTTTGGTTACCTCTTCGAGTGCTTCCTGGAGGTAGGTGTGTGATTTCTTGAGATCAATGATGTGAATCCCGTTTCGCTGCATAAAGATGAATTCTTTCATCTTGGGATTCCATCGGCGGGTGAGGTGACCGAAGTGAGCTCCGGACTTTAGTAGTTCTTCAACTGATGCTGCTTTAGGCATTATATTATAGTATGTATGTTTGAGTTAGTCCTCTACACAGGTCCTTCCCTTTAACCAATCCCGTTCAAATTTTTTGAAGCGGAACACCCGGCAAAGGGTCACTGTGTATGTGTGAT